>MAGS01000001.1 GCA_001717005.1 Candidatus Methanomethylicus mesodigestus
GGTCTTGCCGCATCCGCTCGGGCCTGAGATGAGGATGAACTCGCCCGAGTCTGCCTTGAAGTTGATGTCGATCAGGCTTGGCTGAGGCGATTCGGCATAGGTGTAGCTGAGTGATTCGACCTCGATAATAGCCAAGCGCATCACCTGGAGGCAGTAAACTGGAAATTGCTACCTTTAATAAATGTAGCTACTCACTTTTTGGTATGGATAGCCTTCAGGTCCTGCTCACTCAGGCCCAATTTTGAGGATACCAGCGACAGCGTCTCTGAGGTTACCTCGTCGGCGGTAGCCGAGAGGTTGACGCTTGCAGCCGTCGGGTGCCCGCCTCCCTGCCCGGCGAAGGCATCTGCCAAGGGCTTCATAACATCGCTGGAGAGGTTGAGCCCGGTCCTCTTGTAGAATTTGTCGGTGGACCGCGAGGTCAGCCTTAGGGCGGCCTTGTCCTCGTGTATTATGAACGCGAGGTCTGCGCCGATGTCTGTAAGCGCCCTTGCGACGGATGCCTCGTATGATCCTACCCTTGAGAAGGCGATGAGCCAGTCCCCTGCCTTGTACAGCTTCACCCTCGAGGCGCCCTTCAGGCGCGCCATCTTCTCGGAGGCGTCCTGCTCGTTTGTAAGCATCTCTACCGCAAGCCTGAGGCTGGCGCCCTTGCGCATCATCCCGGCCACCGCCCGGATCGAGGTGTCTGGCGGCAGCAGGAAGCGGCGGGAGTCGTATACTATCCCGGTAACGAGCCCCTGGCGCACCTTGACGTCCATCGTGGACTTGTCTAGCAGCCCGTAGACTATCTCGCAGGCGGAGGATTTCCTCCGGATGACGCTGTAGATCGCGGATGTGGCTGCCGCCTTGTCCCGGACATGGTGGTCTATCAGGACATAGGGTATCCTCTTGGCCTTGACTGCCTCCTTGACCGATGGGATCTGGTCCATCGAGGGCATGTCGACGAGTATGACGAGACCTGTCGCCTCCGGGAGCGATTCCTCTGCCGCAAGCCCAAGGTAGGAGACAAGCTTCGAGGATACTGCGCCTATCCCGTCCGGGGCGACTACTGCGATGTCCTTCCCGGGGAAGGTCCCCTTTAGGGAGGTCATTATGGCGAATGCCGATCCGAGGCAGTCTGGGTCTGCGTTCGGGTGGCAGACCACCCTTATCGTCTCATAGTTGGAGGCGATCTCGGTGAGTCTGCTCAAGCCTTTTGCCCCTTCATCTTGAGGTCGATCTCGCTCAGGGCTGCTTCGGCAGCCTCGTCGGCGAGAGCTTCGATGTCGATGTCGACTACCGGATCAAGATCAATCGAGACGTCGACAGAGAAGTCCTTTCCCTTGCCCTTTCCCTTTCCCTTCTCGGCAGATACTACAATATCCAATGATCTGACTAGGCTGCGGTCCACTTTCGAGAGCACGCATCTCCGTGCAGCGGCTTCACCGCTCGCGCATACTGCCGCAAGATCTGCCGGCGGAGCCGCCAACGGGATCACGACCCTTGGATGGGACCCTTGGCAACGTTTACCTGGTCCATGATCGTCTTCCTAAGCTCTTCCAGCTGAGCCTTGAGCCTCAGCTCCTGCTTCTCGATCGTCTTTATCCTGAGGTCCGTCTCCTCCTTCTTATCGGTCAGTTCCGCTACTATCTTGGCCTTCTCTGACTTGAAGAGTAGGACGCCGACAGACTTGTAGACAACGGCATCGTCCGGAAGGCTCTTGCTCTCGCCCAGGGCACGATCGACCTCCTTGGATTCAAGCTCGAACTGCCGCTTCCGCAGCACGATGTTGTTGAGTTGCTCCTGAAGCTCTTGGAATCGCATGAGCTGGTTCTGAACCTGTGGCGGTATCTGTTCTGCCATCTTCAATCACCTTTTAATTTAGCAACCTCTAAAGAAGTATCAACCCATCTTATATAAGAATTGAGTAGTGCGCGCATCGGCGCGATGGACGACGCGTTGATCCTGAACATGAGGGAGCTGCCCTGCCGCTCGACGGATATGGACGCCGACCGCGGCTTCGTAGTCTTTACCTCCGGCGTCAGCGAGGCGTGCAGGCTCCTCGCCACGGACTCTTCCCCCACGTCTATGAGCAGGACGGAGCTGATCTCGCGGCTCACCATTTGAAGTCCTCCAGGTATATTGAAGGCCCGCACGGTTTCTTGGAGGAGCTGTCGATGAAGAATATCTCGGCAAACTGCTTCTCGCTGGGCGTGATGTAGACATCGACAGTCTTTCGGGGGGCACCATCGGCGTCGCCCCCGGTTCCCGGGAGGTCCATTGCCTTAGAGAGAGCATCGTATAGCCCTTCGAGTGATGAGGAGTCAGGTTTTACCAGCCTCAGTGGCCTGGCGCCGGTCTTGGTCGGGGAGAGGCCCTTCAGTTCCCGCTTCAGCTGCACCCTCCTTACAAGGAGGGAGGCTATAGCGGAGGGCTTGTCGCCGGTGGAGTCGTAGCACTCTATCACCTTCGGTTCCCCGAACCTGCTGTTTATGACCCAAAGCCGCGTCGCGCCGGCTGCCTTCGAGTAGGCTGCGAGGTAAGGCAGCCCCGACTTGCCCCTAGTGAGGTACCCGAATTCAAAGGAGGTCGTTACAAGATCATTACAAAAAGTCCTCGTCCTCGGGCTAGGCCTGAGGGAGGTGCAGAGTAGAATGGTCATGGGAATGACCAGTTCTACTGACTGCTTATGGATTTTGAACTCTTGAACTCTTCAGGGGTCAGTGTCTTGCCAAGAGTGGTCTGGGAGACGAATGCTCCGCCTGCGAACCTGACTCCGCAGGACTTGCACACCCAGACGCCGGCGGCCACCCTGGAGATGGCATCCATGGTCCGGCACTTGGGGCAGCGCTGGCCCTGCTTCGCCTTGGTCTCAATGGTGAGGACCCTCTTCCTCGGCGTTGCACCGTAGCGTTGGGCAAATCTCCCTGAAGACTTCACCGACTTTGTCTTAGCCATTAATGTTCACCTTTGAAGATACAAGACTTCGCAGTTCCTGGCTTTTAAGCTTAGCTAGTTCGACCGCCCGAACGGCCTCGTCGGTGGTCAGGTAGCCTGCCTCGCCCTTCTGCATGGCGCAGATCATGAGCGACTTCTCGTCGTCGCCCTTCTGCATGAAGGCTACGCTTAGCCTGCAGTCGAGCACCTCCTCCTCCTCGAAGGACGGGTCTATGAAGAGCTTGTCGCCGATCTTCGCCAGCGTGACATTTATCGGGACGTTGCCCGAGAGCGGCATAGGCAGCTTCTTGCCGGTCATCTCGACCGCCTCCCCCTTTACCTTCACCTCAGGCATCTTCGCGGAGAGGAGCGCGCAGAGTCCTGCAAGCGCCGCGGTGTCGATCAGGTTGCCGCAGTGGTCGAGTATGTATAGGTCGACGTGGCAGATCCAGACCTTCTTTCCCGGAACGATGCAAAGCTTTGAGGTGTCGAGGATCTTCGACTCCCTGAGCCCCCTGTCAACGACCCTCGCCAGCTCCACTGCCGTCTCGTCAGGCTTACCTGGCTCGAACTCCGGCGATGCGAACGGGACGAACTCCGCGCTGACTTGCATCACGCCCTCGTCCGGCGTGTCTGAGAACGGGTCCCCGATCTCGAACTTCACGCCTNGCGGTGACCCGCGTGCCGCCGATGATGACGGTCGCAGACCCCTCCGCCTTGTTGATCTGTCCGATGATTATCTCGATGTTGCGGTAGTCGGTAAGGCTTCGCCCATCGGCCCTTTTACCGCTGTCCGAGAGCTCAATAATCTGCTTTCGCTTGACGACTGGTATTATGCGAGTGCTCATGGCTCATGCCTCCTCAGTGTTCGACTCGTTAACCTTGAAGTGTGCCTCGATGGCCTCCTTCTGCATCTTGTAGACGTCCAGGCACCCCTTCTTGAGGAGTTCGATCGATCGAAGGAACTCGTCGTGGGTGATCTGACCGTCCATCTGGAGGAGGGTCACCGCGTTCTTGGATGGCATGTAAGCCATTGGCATGTCAGACTCCCCTTCCTTGTCCTCCTTGTCCTGGACGTCGAGGACTAGCTGTCCCTCGACCTTGCCTACAGCTATGCTTGCGACCAGGTCGCGCATGGGTATGCCGGCGTCGACAAGAGCCAGCGATGCTGCCGAGATGGCGGCGCACCTTGTGCTGCCGTCGGCCTGGAGGACCTCGATGAATATGTCGATGCTTGTGCGAGGGAAGTATTCGGTGAATACCGCTGGGCCGAGCGCCTCCCTGATGACTTTTGACAGCTCGGTCTCCCGCCTTGACGGCGCGGGCGACTTCCACTCCTCAACCGAGAACGACGCCATCCTGTAGAAGGCGTCAATCCTTGCCTTGTCGGGCATTGCGAGGTGCTTCGGATGGGATTCCCTTGGACCCATCACGCCAACAAGTATTTTTGTCCTTCCCCATTCAACGTAAGCTGAGCCGTCTGTGTTCTTCAGCACGCCAATCTCGAACTTTATCTTCCTCAGCTCGTCGAGTTTCCTGCCATCGTTTCTTATTCCGTCATCACTAATCAGTTTTTCAGTTGTCATCAAATCACCTTCTGTTGCTTACGAGATATTCGCGGATCCTGTCAGTGAGTCCGCTAGTGTGGGCTTCGTCAGCGATCTTTCTGACCGCCGCAGCGACGTAAGCCTCCTCATCCCTAGTCTTCCCTGAGATCCAGACACGGCCGTTCTGCCCGACCATTATCTGGGTGTTAGATTCCTTCTTCAGCATGCCTATCATAGAGCCCTTCTTCCCGATGATCCTTGGGACCCTTGTGGCGTCCACATCGATCACCGTTCCCCTCTGAATTTTGCCGAGATTATGGTCTCTGCATGATAGCGAGGGGTTCCGTGTCCTGTCAAATGCAATCACCGAGGCTATCACCATCTCGCCGACGTCGAGGTACTTCCTCGCCTCTTCCCTCATCGGGTTGAGGGGTTTCGAGAGGAACTCGGATGCGAAGAGGACCCCTTGGTACGGCGAGCGGATATCCAACATCCACGCTGTCGGTATGCACTCTATGACCTTGCCAATTACGATGTCGCCCGGCTGCGGTAGGTAGCATCCCCTCAGGGGTATGACCGATACAAGGTCATTCCTCAGGTCTGCCAGTCCGACAATAGACGCGAAGTATTTGTCTGCGTCGCGGTATACATTGAATCCCGCTTCATACTTACCCTCGGCTAAAAGGGTGCCGGGGACCACTAGCTGTCTTTGCTCAAAATTCACTGGAATGTTTACCACCTCATATTTTCTTAACAATATTGATCTCTGCGCTGCCACGGGTCATGTCATTGACCCGGTCAACAAATGTCTGCTGCATCCCTGCAGGCAGGACGACCTCCCCAAACCAAGATCCGTCGTGCTTCCATTCGGAGCGAGTGACGCTGCCTAGCTTGGAAACTGCGCTGCTAGTCCTTGAGGCGTAATCCTTTGATATGGACAGCGTCACGACGACCTGTGAGACCTTCAGCGGGAGGTCGACGCGGAGCAGCTTTATTGCTTCCTGCGCCTGCTCCTCCACGGTCTTGAAGGGGTCTATGTTGAGCCTTATGTGCTCGAATGCGTTCTCTATACGCTGCGGCGGATGGGGGAACCCGCTCTTCGGGTCGATGCAGTTCTTGACTATGAAGGCGATGATCTGCTTCCGTTTGTTCTCCACCATCTCTCTCCTCTGCTCGGTCGTCAGCTGGAGCTCGCCCTTCCTGATGATGGTTGTGGCGATGGTCTCGATGTCGTCTGTGCCGAAGTTCTTCTTTACGGATTCGTCAGATGCCTTCAGCGCCTTCCTCGAGTCCTTGAAGACGGTCTCGCTTATCAGCAGGGACTCGAAGTCCACATCCTTTCCGCTCTTCAGCGTCCACGCTAGGTCGGGGTCAACGAGTATCTCGAAGTGCTCCCCCTTCACAGTAAGCCTAGCGACCAGAGATTTGTCTTCTTTAGGCATTTCCAGCCGCCTTCAGATTCTCTATATACTTAGCCAGATCCTTCGCCGGCATCGACGAGAACTTGCCGTTCTCAACGCGTAGTATCGCCATCTCCACGCGGGTAGGGTCTAGGCCGCCCTCGACCACCGTCGCTAGTGCCTTCAGTGCAAGCGTGATTCCTGATTCGACCGTGAGGTTCGGGGCGTAGTTCTTCTCGAAGAACTCGTTTACAGGCTGGCTGCCCGCACCTATGGCGTAGGCGAAGTACCCTGCATAGCCGCCGCTCGGCTCGGTCATAAATAGCCTGGGTCCGAACTTGTCGATGCCCGCGACCATAAGCGAGACGCCGAAGGGGCGCACGCCGGCGTGCTGAGTGTAGATCTGGTTGACCTCGCTCACCTTCTTGGTGAGGACCTCGACGTCTATGACCTCGTCGTAGAGCATCCGGTTGATCTGCGCTTCCTGGCGCGCCTTGTCGACGAGTATCCGGGCATCCGAGAAGAGCCCTGCGAATGTCGCACCTATGTGCTCGTCTATCTTGAGGATCTTCTCCATCGACGAGGGGTCGATCAGTGAGCTGCCCTTCTTCTTCTCGACTGCGAGCACGACGCCATCGGAGCACCTTATCCCCAGAGCGGTCGACCCTCTCCTGACGGCCTCGAGCGCGTACTCGACCTGAAAAAGCCTGCCGTCCGGGGAGAAGATCGTTATAGCGCGATCGTATCCCATACCTGGAGGACTGAACATTTTTCCAATCACCATGCAATAAAGTAATGAGCCTGAGCCTGACAGTACTTTAATCCTTCAGCTTAAAAGTTTAAGCTAATTTAATATGCTTTTCGCTAACTGTTCTTATTATCCTTTGAAGGCGTCAGAGGGATGGCCTGCCGGCGGTCACTCGATGGCGAGGGCCGTGAGGAGGTCCCTCTCGGTGAGTATCCCTATGACGTTGCCGCCTTCCTCGACAAGGACTGCCCCCACGCAGCTCGTCCGTATGAGTGGGGCAACCTCCCCCAGCTGGAGGTCGCTCTTGACGAGCACAACGCCGGTCCGCATGATGTCGCATACAGGCACAGAGAGGACCTGATCCATCTCGTCGAGGAGCAGGCGCCTGAATGCGGATCCCTCGCCTATGTACTTGACTATGTCCGTGGAGGTCACTATGCCGACGACCGTATTCCCCTTCACGATGGGGATCCTGCGGAAGCCGTTGGAGACCATCAGACGTGCCGCCGATTTGATGGATATGTCCGAGGATGCCATCACGGGGTTCCGGGTCATGTAGTCGCCCACGCTCTCGGTCATGGCTCTGCCAGAGAGGTACCTGACAACGTCGTACTCCGTGATGATTCCTATAAGTATGGAGTTCTTGTCGACGATAGGCAGGGCGCCGACGTTCTCGTTGATCATCTTCGCCAAGACGTCCGAGAAGTTGGTGTCGACCGAGGCAGAGGAGACGTCCTTGGACATTATCGACTCCATAGGCGCGTACAGGGCAGAGAAGAACCTGCCGCCATGCTTAATCTTGACGATGTTGTAGTAATCGCCGCCCCCAAAGAAGTTGACCATGTCTGTCGCGGTAACAATCCCCTCCAGCCGCCCCTGCGCATCAGTTATGGGAATGCGCCGGACGCTCTTGACGATCATCATCTCGACCCCCCTGATTATGGGCGAATGGGAGGTGGTCGAGAAGACCGGCTTCTGGATGAGGTACTCGAGCTCCTTGGGCTTGCTGAAGACCGCGCTTGAGAAGTTGGGCGTCCCGTCGCTCCTTAGGATACCGCGGATTACCTTGGGAGACATTGGGAAGAACACCTGATAATAGTACTGGCGGCGTGTTAAAAAAATGTTTGCAGCCCGGGTTTGCGGGCCGCGGGGCGCCGCGGGGTCACAGCGGGTTGATGCGGGACTTGTTCGCCTCGTAGAAGTCGGGCATGGATTTCATCACGAGGGAGAGCATCTGACGGTCGCTTACGGACAGTGCCTTGCCCGACTCGAATATCTTCAGGACTTCGCCGTAGATCTTCATGACACCTGGGTGGTCCTTGTCTATCTTCTCGCCGTTCTTCAGCGCGAAGTAGTAGTTTATCCAGAATGCGACGCCCGCGTTTCCGGAGTATGGCGTGATCGACACCCCCGGTGGCACGCCGAGCAGCTTCTCGGTGTCGAAGGGCAGATACATCTCGATGTTCTTCAGGGCCCCGTCGGCATGTATCCCGGCGCGGGTTATGTTGAAGTTGCGCCCTACCAGGGGATAGAATGACGGCACCTGGTAAGAGAGGTGCTTCTTGTAGAACCTGGCGACGCTGGTTATGGCCAGAGTGTCCATGCCGTCGAGCGTCCCCTTGAGGCCCGCGTACTCGAATACCATCGCCTCGAGCGGTACGTTCCCGGCCCTCTCGCCGATGCCTAGAAGGGTCGTGCTGTTGAGCGCAGCGCCGTACATCCATGCGGCGGTGGCGTTGGCGATCCCCATGTGGAAGTCGTTGTGCCCGTGGAATTCGAGCCACTCGGACGGCACGCCGGCTATATGGCGCAGCACGAACATGATCTTGGGGATGCTCCTGGGCAGCGCCGCCTGCGGCCAC
>MAGS01000010.1 GCA_001717005.1 Candidatus Methanomethylicus mesodigestus
CCCCCGGACACTCTTAATAAAGGCACTGATGGTATCGAAGTGGTAGTCTCCGTCCTTATCATAAAGGACTGCCCGGCGCTGAATGCTTTCTTCAGCAGCTTCCATATTGATGAAAATCTCAGTCCCATCTGCTGGCGGCCAGTGGGGTGGGGTAGTCTCTACGGCGAGCTCCAGGGCATTCAGGAGACTCCGGGCGTCCCCCGAGGCGACTTCCACCAGGTGTTCCAGGGCGCCTGCTTCGAACCGCACCTGCCAGCGGCCATAGCCCCGTTCCCGGTCCGCAAGGGCCCGCCGGGCGGTTTCAAAGAGGGCTTCAGGAGTAAGGGGCTTTAACTGGAAGATCCGGCTCCGGCTCACCAGGGCCCGGTTTACCTCAAAAAAGGGGTTCTCGGTGGTTGCACCGATGAGGATCACCGTTCCGTTTTCCACCCAGGGCAGGAGGGCATCCTGCTGGGCCTTATTCCATCGGTGCACCTCATCCACAAAGAGGATTGTCCGCTGGCCGTAGAGCCGGAGCCGGTCGTCGGCCCGGTCAATGGCTTCTCGGATGTCCTTAACCCCCGCAAGAACTGCATTAAGGCTTTCAAAACTGCTTCGTGTGGTATTGGCGATGACCCGGGCCAGGCTTGTTTTTCCGGTGCCCGGCGGGCCGTAAAAGATGAGGGAGGAAAGCCGGTCCGCCTGGATGGAACGGCGAAGCAGGCGCCCCGGGCCTACAATGTGGTCCTGGCCGATGACTTCATCCAGGGTGCGGGGCCGCATCCGGTCCGCCAGGGGACCAGTCGGAGGGCCTGCTCCTTCGGCAGTAAAAAGGTCGTCCATGGTTATGGTTTATATAGGGCCCTTGCGGGGCTATTCTTCCGCATTCCATTCCCCATTTCGATAGGACCAGAGTCCATCCAATGAAGTACTGGCAAAGAGGGTGCTGCCTAAGGTGTTCGGTGCCTGGCAGAGGGCTGTAATAACCTTTTGACCCAGGGACTGCTGGTAAGTATCCGTATCGGCGACAGTGGTGGGACTACTTTCTCCCGGGACCTTGAGGCTCACCGTACCGGGGAGGTCGCCGTTTGTGTCGAGGCTAATTTCCCAGTACCCGTTGGTATAGGTGCTGTAGCGGCGGCCAACGAGTAACAGCTTATTGGCACTGTTACTTGGATCGGTCCACACCCCCAGGGCTCCCGTATAGGGATAACTAGTGTCGCAGGCTCCGGAAACTTCAGAAAAGCCGGTGGTGCTGTTGCCTGCCAGCATATAGCCGCCGCTCCCAACCGCAACAACCTGGGAGTTCAATGCTCTGAGCCCGTTCAGCCGGTACTTGGTGTCGGTGGAACCGGTGATGGGGTTTGCAGAGCTGAAACTCGTTGAACTTGACGCATACACCCCCTTACCGGTGACCGCGATGTAGTAATTCCCACTCAATTCTACCGCACCGGCCAGGGTGCCCGGGACGCTAGAGCTGATAGCAATATTATCTTTAGCTACAGCAAGAGTCCCATTACTATCATCATAATACAGCACCGCCGCGCTTGTTCCGCCGCTGTTTTTAGCTCCCACAAAGAGGGTGTTCTCCGCCCCAAAGATGCCGCCTCCGAGGATGGGGTAGCTGGGTGTATTGCTTACAGGGGTCCAGCTTGTCCCGTCATATTTCCATAGTTTGGTATCAAGACTGCCGGTTCCATCCACTGTCAGGGCATAGAGGGCTCCGGTGGTTGCCGCTACGTCCCGGACGTTGCCTGCAGGCTGGCTTGCAAGCCTGGTCCAGCTTGAGCCTGCATAGACCCAGACTGTGCCGTTGGCCGCATAGAGCTGGCCAGAAAATTCTACAATCTTCGAAGGCTGGCCGGCGATAATTGGGTTCTTGGGGGG
>MAGS01000011.1 GCA_001717005.1 Candidatus Methanomethylicus mesodigestus
GTATAAACCGCCTAACGCCGCATTAAGGATCGGATATCTGCCCGCCGCAAGCTATGGCCTAATATGGATCGCCTATGAGGGCGGCATGTTTGAGAATGAGGGGCTCGAAGTTACCCTTGTCGAATATCAGAACGTTGGTCAGCTCGTGACTGCCCTCGCCTCTGGCGCAATAGACGGTGCACCCTTGACATCAGTTGCAGCTGCCGCCTTCATAAGGAATGTTGACATGACGATCGTTGCGGGCAACTCGTTTGACGGCACCGCGCTCGTGACAAAGAACGACATAAACGTCACCTCCTTAAGCGACCTCGACGGGATGCATATCGGTACGGTCGCTCAGGTCCCCGGTGACTTTGTCTTCAAGAGGGCAATCTCAGAGTGCTCGATCAATGTTACCTATACCACTTATCTGACTCCTGCGGATGCCCTGACCGCACTCGAGAACGGCACTGTCGACGCATCGATGCTTTGGGAGCCATACGCATCACTCTCCGAGTTCCGGAACCTGAAGATCGCCGTCTGGGATGGCGAAATCTACGCCTCGGATTACCCGTGCTGTTTGCAGACCTTCACCAGCAGCTTCGCCAAATCAAACTCCGGCACCATTGTAAAGTTCATAAAGGCACTGATCAAGGCAGAGGCTTACACTGCATCGAACCCGAGCGAATCGCTATCATACGTTCGCAAATACATCCCTGAAGTATCCATACAGATAATCTATAACAGCATATTCTATCAGGATCCGGTGCTGGGGCGCCCCAGGAACCCCTTGAGTGCATACTTCAACACAACTGACCTTCAGGCCTTCTACCAGCTATTGGTCCCCTCCCTCCTGACGCAGAATGACTTTGCGACGTTGTTGTCAAAGCTCGACCCGACCAACTACTACAGTGCGATAAACTCCTTGAAGAGCGAAGGGTTTACATTACCCCAGCGTTACTTGAGCTGAGTGTGGGAAACATGACCGTCGGTGTACAGCTATACTATTTCGTGAACGACCTCTACCGCACATCTGGAAAGCGCATCCTGATGAGGGACTTGGATCCGATAGCCAAAAAACTCTCGGTCAAATTCTTCCTGAGGTTAGACAAGGTCGGTACGCCTGGCTTCATGTCCCGTGCGCTGCTAAGGAACTTGGGCATCGATGCCATGATGATGTTCATCGAGGGTGAATCCGAGGAGGCGCTTAAGGAGGCCCTCCGTGAGGTCTACAAGCTCTATGGTCCGTACGAGGTCGAACGCGCAAAGGAGTACGCACTCGCGCGCGAGATGAAGAAGGAGCTTCCCTGATTTTCGGCACACCGAAGTCTTTATATTTTTTCGGCACACCGAAATCTATTGGGCATGCTGCATGTACTTGGAAGAAAGGAAGAACCCAGACGATTATGTCGAACTCATTTATGTGATCTCAGAAGAGAACTCCAAGGGGATTGCTCGGATAAAGGAGATCTCCTCTGCGTTGGGGGTATACCCCTCGACCGCAACAGAGATGATGCAGAAGCTTTCCGAAAAGGGGTATGTGATAAGGTCAAACTACGAAGGAGTCAAACTTACCGAAAAAGGCAGGCGTTACGCCCGCCAGGTTCTCGCAAGGCACAGGATACTGGAATGCTTCTTCCTTCAGTACCTGAACCTAAACCCCTCAGAGGTCAAGGACGAGGTCTGCGGTATAGAGCACCACCTGAGCCCTAGGACGCTGAAGCGCCTTCACGAGAAGCTGGGGCGCCCAGCAACCTGCCCGCATGGTAAGCCGATACCGCTATTTGAGGCATGACGTTATGGTTCAGGAATCCCTCGAGGTATTCTGCCGCCTAAAGAAGGCGCTGGGGAAAGTTACTCTTCGCGACTTGGCAGCTGCCGGCTTGGATCCCCAGAAGCGCGAGCTTCTGCTCAAGGGCGGACTGCTGCGTGAGATAGGCGGCTCGCTCGAACTCACCGAAGAGGGCGAAAGGGTCCTTCTCACGCACCGTGAAGACTACCTCCACGACCGCATAATCCACAATGACGGTTCAGCCCTTCCGGAAGACGTCTTTCGACACTGGACCTCATGCCACCACATAGACCGGGGGGCGCTCAAGGAGTTCTATGAGCGGCTGAAGTCCATGCCATACCGCATTGAAGACCTTACCCCGCTCATAGACGTTCCCGCCGGCAAGGTCGCCGAGGTGGTCCTCATTGTCGGGGGCAGGAACGCGGTGAACCGCCTCTGCGAGATGGGTCTGACCCCTGAGACCACTGTAAGGGTCTCCAAGCGCGCACCAGTGGGGGGCCCTGTCATAGTCTCCGTGAGGTCAACCGAGGTTGCGATTGGGAGAGGCATAGCCTCGAAGATACTCGTCAAGATAATAGAATAGGTTGGCGATGCCGGATGCAGAATGACTACCCATGCTCAGGGGTGCCACCAAGGATCGCATTAGTGGGCAATCCGAATGTTGGGAAGAGCTCGATATTCAACCAGCTGACCGGCCTGAACCAGACCGTCGGCAACTGGCCTGGAAAGACTGTGGAGCTGGCGGAGGGCACGCTTGTCTTTGAGGGCGCCACCATCAGGATCGTCGACATGCCTGGAACCTACTCCCTCTCATCCTACTCCGAGGAGGAGCTGGTGACGAGGGATTTCTTGCTCAGCAGCGCCGCCGACGTCATAATCAACGTTGTCGATGCGACCGCTCTCGAGAGGAACCTCTACCTCACGCTCCAGCTCCTTGAGATGGGGCTGCCGATTATACTCGCAGTCAATTTCATCGACGCCGCTTACCACAAAGGCATATCGTTCGACTTCAAATCTCTGCAGGAGGGCTTGGGTGTCACTGTGATCCCCGTGGACGCGTCCTCCGGGCAGGGCATGACAGAACTGATGGGAGCGGCGATGCGGCAGCTCCGATCTAGGGGCGGCAGCCGCCCGCCACGCCCAAAGTACGGAAAGGAGATGGAATACCTCATCGCCGATGTGGCAAGGGAGCTGCACGCCGGCAATGTCCCGCTCCCCGATGGCTATCCGATCGAGTGGATCAGCCTCAAGCTTATTGAGGGCGACCCTGAGGTCATGCGGAGGGTCAAGCTGCCGCCCGATCTGCTGGCAAGGGTGTCCGAGAAGACTTCTGCCGTCGGCTGACCCACCGCGTTTACGGCTATCTGGTTCTGGCCGCAGTGCTGGGCGGCACCTTCTACCTCATATTCCAAGCGGGCGGCATCCTATCAGGCATGATCGATTCGGCCTTCTCATCGGCCATAGTCTATCTTGCTGCGGCGCTGTCCTTCCTGCCTCCGATGGCGGTAAACCTCCTGCTCAACGGNAACCTCTACCTCACGCTCCAGCTCCTTGAGATGGGGCTGCCTATTATACTCGCAGTCAATTTCATCGACGCCGCTTACCACAAAGGCATATCGTTCGACTTCAAATCTCTGCAGGAGAGCTTGGGTGTCACTGTGATCCCCGTGGACGCGTCCTCCGGGCAGGGCATGACAGAGCTGATGGGGGCGGCGATGCGGCAGCTCCGATCTAAGGGTGGTGGCCGCCCGGCACGCCCAAAGTACGGAAAGGAGATGGAATACCTCATCGCCGATGTGGCAAAGGAGCTGCGCGCCGGCAATGTCCCGCTCCCCGAGGGCTATCCGATCGAGTGGATCAGCCTCAAGCTTATTGAGGGCGACCCTGAGGTCATGCGGAGGGTCAAGCTGCCGCCCGATCTGCTGGCAAGGGTGTCCGAGAAGACTTCTGCCGTCGAGTCCATACACGGCGAGTCGGCAAACGTCATAACCGCCTCGGAGCGATATTCGCTCTCCCACCGGATTGTCGAGCGCTCGCTGAAGCCTAAGGTCGAAGCGAGGAATGCAATCTCGGAATGGGTAAGCGACCTGCTGACCCACCGCGTTTACGGCTATCTGGTTCTTGCGGCGGTGCTGGGCGGCACCTTCTACCTCATATTCCAAGCGGGCGGTATCATATCCGGCGCAATTGATTCTGCCTTCTCGTCAGTCATAGTCTACCTCGCTGCGGCGCTGTCCTTCCTGCCTCCGATGGCGGTAAACCTCCTGCTCAACGGCGTCGTCTTTGGGATAGGCGCGGCGACCTCGATAGCGCTTCCCTACATCGCCACCTTCTATATCGCCCTCTCCATATTCGAGGATACTGGCTACCTTCCGCGGGCAGCCTTTCTCCTCGATTCCTTGATGCACAAGATCGGTCTCCACGGCAAGGCATTTATCCCCATGTTGTTGGGGTTCGGCTGCAGCGTGCCTGCATGCATGGGCTGCAGGATCATGGAGACCCGGCGGGAGTGCCTGCTGCTCGGAGCGCTCGTCGTGCTGATCCCCTGCTCCGCCAGAACCATCGTAATACTCGGGGTAGCCGGAGCGTACCTTGGCATAGGATACGCGCTGCTGATCTACCTCATCGACATACTCCTCGTCCTGGCGATCGGAAGGGTGCTCTTCAAGGCCCTCCCCGGCGAATCGGTTGGTCTTATAATGGAGATGCCCCCTGTCCGCATGTTCAAGCCAGTAGCGGTGCTGAAGCGAACTTGGCTGAAGACCAAGGACTTTGTATTCACCGCACTGCCGCTCATCGTTCTGGGATCCCTCGCCGTTGAGGCCGCCTCATCGCTCGGTGCGATGGATGTTATCGTGAACTCATTCTCGCCAGTAACCGTCGGAATTCTGGGTCTGCCGGTCGCAACTGGCGTTGCCCTGATATTCGGCATGTTGCGCAAGGAATTGGCGCTGATTATGCTCGCTGCATATGCCGGCACTACCGACTTTGCCCTGATAATGTCTCCAGCGCAGATGTTCGTCTTCACACTCGTAATGGTGATATACCTGCCTTGCGTGGCTACACTGGCTGCCCTGATCAAGGAATACGGTGCGCGCCGTGCAGCCCTGATAGTTACCATGGATATGCTGCTCGCTCTAGCGGTCGGCGCCGTCGCATCCCAAATGCTCTCGATCATACGCTTCTGAGCCGGTCCCTTATCTTCGCAAAAGTCGTCTCGAGGTGCTCGGGCATGACCTTGGTATCCGCAAGGACCGGCATGAAGTTGGTGTCGCCGTTCCATCTCGGCACGATGTGCATATGGACGTGCTCGAAACCTGCCCCTGCGGTCTTGCCGACGTTGAATCCAATGTTGAAGCCGTCGGGCGCCATGCTCCCCCTTATGGCGCCGATGCAGTCGCTCATAAGGCATCGCATCTCCTCCCACTCGCCGGCGCTCAGGTCCTCCACTGCCCTGACGTGCCTGTAAGGCGCAATCAGGACGTGCCCTGTATTATATGGGAATCTGTTCATCATCCCGAATACGCTTGCCCTCCGGGCAAATATCATCGCCTCGTCATCTTGGTTGGACTTCGGGGCATCGCAGAATATGCAACCCTTGCTTTTTCCCGCTGACACAAATGTTGAGCGCCAAGGCGCCCATATTGTCCTCATCCTATTCACTACTCTTGGACTGATTAATCCGACAAAAAATGTTTGCAAAAGGGGGCGGTCACATGCCTGTTAACCTAGCATTATTCGGTTCAGGTAAATCTGCACGTCTCTCTTCGTGGCGTCAGCCAATCCCTTCAAGCGATCAACTGCTTCGCCCTTGGATTGATACTGCATTCCCATCTCGGCTATTAGTGCCGCAAGCAGACCATTCTTATTTATGCCTGCAAAAACCCCCCTCTTTACCACAGAACCCTCGACAAAACCGCCTATCTCGGCGAACCTGTTCAGCGCTTCCAACTTGGATGTTGCGAGGTAGCCTGTTTCTGGATATCTTTTATCATTGTAGAACTCCATCCAAACGCCCGCGCCGTCCATCAGCTCCTCGTACTCCTCGTTAAGCCTCACCGGGTTTACCGACCCCAAACCTATCCTTGGGTACGTGCTCACCCCTGCCTCAGTGGCTTGGAAGCCGCAATTTATCCAACCTGATATGGACATCGTCAGCCGCGCCGCCTCGAGCCTCACCTGCGGACCGCCCTCCAGTATGTACTGTATGGACGGCACGCCGCCGTTCCTAATGTTGAACTCGGGGGAGAACTCCCTGAGCTCGTCGATTGCTGCCTTGCTATATAGCTGCGTCATATACGTTGAACGCGACACTATCTTTACTGTCCGCGGCCTTACATTATACACTGCATAGCTGAGTTCGGAGAAGATTTCGTGCAAGGCCGAATCTTTGCCATAGAACCTCACGCAGTACTTCCCCTCGTTGCTATATGTCGACCCGCCCGCAACGACCGCCCCGAGGAGCAACCTCTTCAGGTCCTTTATGCTGGCACCATTTTCAATGATCTTCCCCACGTACCCCTTCGAATAGTTTGCCAACCCTGCGAGCATAACGACATAACTCATTGGCATCAGACTCAATACGAGCGGCGTTCCTTGGGCATTTCCTTCCCCGCACATGTCTAGGAGCATGGGCTCTATCGTAGCCGTAGTGTAGATGATACTTATTGCTGAAACCGCAATCAGCATTACGCTCAATGCCTTCAAGGCATTACCCAATTTCCTCATACAGCATACCCTGCCTATCCCAAGACCCTGACGGGTATTGTTATCCCCTTGCCGTCGTAAGCCTTCAATATGCTGTCATTATACGGATAACCTGCTATTATCATTATCCTCCCAAAGAAGTGGTTGACATCATCGTTGGATGGTGTCACGTTGCCGCTGGGGTGCGAATGCGCAACTCCTATTATGCTCAGGTCGAATGGTATCATGAAAGGCGAGAATCCCGAGAAGCCGCCGCCATAAGTCGAGAATGGAGGGATAAGGAACTCCTCGATCTCCGCCGCCCCGTGCTTAACCTTGCCCCTTATCAGCATTATGTTCTCGTTGGGATATATCTCCCTGCACAGCTCTAGAAACTGCTCAAGAACCTCCCGCCTGACCGCGATCTCTCTTATCACGCCGATCACCTACGCCTCGACAAACCTAGCTGCGCCCTCAGTCTTTCCTTCTATTGCCGCTGCAGCGACGTAAACGAGGGTGGATGCCGCGATCGTCCATACGTTGGCCGGAATGCCCAGCGGCGATGCCTTGAGCAGATACAGCGCGAGCGCGACGCCGAACCCCGCGACTATCGTCGCTACCGCAGTCCACTTCCCTCCCCTGCACCAAACGAACATGCCTATAACCACTGGCACCTGTGGGAGCAACAGCGATGAAGAAAGCACCGCCAAATCAACTATAAATCCCGGCTTCGAGAGCGCAAAGATCGTGCACGCAATGGCGATTGCTACTATCGTAATCCTCGCTACCGCAATCTCTGCCTTCTGGGTTACTCCCTTGGCATATCTCCTCAAGACATCCCTGACCGTCATGGAACTGAGCGTGAGTATGATCCCGTCTATGGTGGATACAGATGCCGCGATCACTGCAACGAGTCCTATTATACTGAGCCAGGCCGGAAGCATGCTCAGCAGTGTCGGCGTTACTGCGTCCCTGTTTGCTACGAGAGGGAACACGCCGTCCGCCGTCATGAGCCTGAGCATCAGCCCCAGCAGAGTGACGAGGACCGTGAATGTAATCCCATAGATGCCGAACCATGTAATCATTCCCCTCTGCGCCTCCTTGGTCTTCGGCGCAAAGAGCCGCTGCACGACTTGTGGGTTCGTTATCGCAAAGAAGAACCACGGGAGTGTCATGTTTACGAAGTTGGCGAACGTCCATGTGC
>MAGS01000012.1 GCA_001717005.1 Candidatus Methanomethylicus mesodigestus
GGCTATCCCTATATACAGCACTGTCTTCCTGCCGAGGCTGTCCATCAGCCTGCCCGCCCCGTAGGCAACGAGGACCCTCCCCCCGATTGCCACTGCCGAGGCTAGGCTGCCGAGCGCCGGCGACTTTGTGAACGCGAATACAGCCAGCGCGGCTATCACCATCGTGCTCTGGAATACCCCCGAGAAGAGGGCCTGGCTTATCGTGAGCATCGTCGTGTTCCGCTTTACGATCGCCGGTATTGGCATCCCGCCCGAGCCGCTGGCAAAACCCACTGGAGTCCACCTACCTCTGCTTATTCTTGGATGCTGCTATTAACAGCACCGCGACCGCAATCGCTGCGATCAAGGCCAGATAGGCTGCTGCGCCGTTCCAGGGGGCGTCCGGAGCCTGGCCGCCTCCGGCCTTCTGCACGTAGAGCGTCCAGTCGCTGGGTTCGAACTCGTTCTGGTGCGGATACAGCGCGGCATATCCGCCATCCAGCAGGTCCTTGTTGACGTTGAAGCAGTGTGTAGAGTTGAAGTCCACATAAGCGACGCATACGATCCTTGTGCCCGTTGTGTCGTACCTGTACTGGTCGTCGATGTCGAGATAAACCGTCTTGTTGTAGATCCGGCTGATCAGGTGCGCCTTGGCTGCGCCATATCCCGCCTCGTTGACCTCGGGGGTGTTTATGTCTGCGAGCCTTATCCTGTCGCCGGTCTCTATGTCGAAGGTGTCCCCATCGACCACCCATGTCACCCTGGACGTGAGGTCGAACTCAAAGGCCGCAACCGCACTGACCTGCACGAACAGCGCGAGCGTCAGCACCATGATGAGTAATGCTCTCCCCCTCATTTTATCCTACCCTTCAGAATTGTTGCTTGCCTTTACGATCCGAAGAGGCTTTAACCATTTGCGGTCGGGGCAGAATGCTTTGGCGGCTCCGGCTGCTTCTCCTTCTCCTTCCTGAACCTGAACACCATCTTCGACCGGTCGAATCCAGCCAGCTCGAACCGGTCGCTCATCACTATCGCCCGCTTCGGGCAGACCTCCGCGCACTCCTCGCAGAAGATGCACCTGTCCATCAGGTACTCTATCTCCGCCTCCGGGCCCTTTCCTATCAGCCTTATCGCACCGGGCGGGCACGCATTCTGGCAGAGCACGCAGAGTATGCACTTCGACATGTCCCATGCCGGCATCCCCCTGAACCTCGGAGGCACCGGCGCCTTCTCAGCCGGGTACCTGACCGTGCAGGGCTTCCGCCTGAGCTGCCTCAGCGCCTCCCCGACTATGCTCAACCTGTCAGGCCCCCAGCCCCATCTGCACGAGCACCACCTGCGCGACCGCGATCGGCAGCAGGTACTTCCACATCCCCGCTATCATCTGATCAATCCTGAACCTCGCGAAGAGCGCCCTCGCGAACGAGAAGACTGCGACGACCGCCGCGGTCTTGATGACGAACATGGCCGCAGCGGGGACCAGCCACAGCTGTTGCGCGCCTCCAAGGTAGAGCGACACCACGAGCGCCGAGACGAGGACTATCTCGAGGTCCCTCCCCATGCGGAAGAGCGCGAGCCTCCTGCCTGTGAACTCCGTCCTCCACCCTGCGACTATCTCCGTCTCCGCCTCCGGTATGTCAAAGGGCACCAGCTCCAGCTCCGCGAGCATGCATACCATCACGACCGCAAGGCCTATCGGCTGGAGGGCCGCCCCCCACGTGGCGTTCGCCGCCTGCCACTGCACTATCCCGCTTACGGACAGGCTCCTGGCCGCTATCGCCGGGCACACCAGCACCAGCCCCAGCGGGATCTCGTAGCTCAGCATCTGGAGCGCGGAGCGGACGCTCCCTATCGCCGAGAACCTGCTCATGGACGACCACCCCGCCAGGAATATGAGCAGCGTCATCAACCCGAATGAGAAGAGGATGAATATCAGGTCGCCCTCGAACGAGACGAGCGCCTCGGGTGCTGCGATGGGCATTATGAAGAGCGCGGTCAGAGGCAGCGCCGCGTACATGACCGGCACGGCGAAGAAGAGGTTCGCGTCGCACGCCCTCGGCACGATGTCCTCCTTCGAGAGGAGCTTCAAGAAGTCCGCCACCGGCTGCAGGATCCCCGCCGGCCCGGTGTAGAGCGGCCCGTACCTTCCCTGGACCCGCGCGAAGAGCTTCCTGTCCACCCACTCGTAGAGGAACGCCAGGCAGATCACGAAGAGCGCACCCGGGAAGACCACGAGCTGGAATATCTCGTATGCAACCATGTGGATCCCCCGCGCTAGCGCGCCCTCCCCGTGGAGCCGCCACTCCTGACGAAGACCATCCTGTCCATGCATGAGAAGCAGGGGTCGATCCCCGCCAGTATTATCGGGATGTCTGCCACGTGTATCCCGACGAGCATCTTGCACAGCGCCGGGATGTTGGCAAGCGTCGGGGCCCTGACCTTGTACCTGTCGGGCTTGGCCGTCCCGTTGGACCTTGCGTAGTGCATGTCCTCCCCCCTGGGCGCCTCGACCCTCGAGACGCACTCGCCCGCGGGCACGTTCCTCGGGGCGCGAACCCTGAATACCCCCTCAGGCAGGTGCTCCAGCGCATGGCGGATTATGCCGATGCTCTCCATCATCTCCTCCGTCCTGACCTCAGTCCTGCCGAAGACGTCGCAGCTGTCTGAGGTTATCACGTTGAACGGCATCTCGTCGTAGGCTACGTACGGATCATCTCGCCTCACGTCCCCCTTGATGCCGCTCGCCCTGAGCGTCGGGCCCACGGCGTTCAGCCTGGCCGCATCCGCCGGCTTCAGCACGCCGACATCCCGCGTCCTCCTCAGGAATGTGGGCTCGGTCCGGACGATGCGTAGGTACTCCTTCGTCCTCCCCTCGAAGTGCTCAAGGGCGCGCCGGACCTTGTCCGCCATCTCCGGCGATATGTCCCTGCGGACGCCCCCCAGCGTGTTTATGGCGTGGAGCACGCGCCCCCCCGTGAGCTCCTGGAAGAGGTTGAGGATCACCTCCCTGTCCCGCCAGGCGTACATGAAGAGCGTGTCGAATCCAGCCTCGTGCGCGACCAGCCCGACCCACAGCGAGTGGCTGTGGAGCCTCTCCAGCTCCGACATGATCGTGCGTATGTAATTCGCCCTCGGCGGCACATCGATGCCCATGAGCTCCTCGACCGCCTGGGCGTAGCAGCAGGTGTGTGCGATCGTGCATATGCCGCATATCCTCTCGGCAAGGTAGATGCCGTGGCCATAGGTGCTGAGCTCGAGCGCCTTCTCGATCCCGCGGTGGACGTAGCCGATGCGCGGCGTGACCCCCACTACTGTGTCCCCGTCCACCTCAAAGAGGAAGTGCTCCGGCTCCTTGAGGGCCGGATGCTGCGGCCCGAACGGCACCTTGACAGTCGACGCGTATCCCATACGTCACCCCTTCTCCAAATCGAGTTTGACCTTCACCAGCCCCTCGTAGGTCTGGTCCTTCCTGAGCGGATGCACGCCGCTCGGCCACCCCTTGGGCAGCACTAGGTTGGAATCGTCCTTCAGTCCCTCGAACCTGATCCCTGTCATCTCCTGCGCCTCCCGCTCGTAAATCGCCGCGCTTGGCATGATCTCAGATATATCGGGCAGCACCGCATCGCCCTTCGGGACCCTGACCGAGAGCGTAAGCACCGTCGCGCCCATGCATGCCAAGTGGTACATCGCCTCCATCTCCTCACCCACCTCGGCAGCGGTGATCGCAATCAGGTGCGAGAATCCGAGGTCCAGTACTGCATGCCTGACCGCCTTGCCGAACGCCCCCCTGCTGACCCTGACGAATGCCCTCCTCGGCTTCGGCGCTCTTGCATCCATGACTTCGGCCCCCAGCCGCTCCTGCATACTCTTAACGGTCCCTGCCCCGTCTATCATCCCTTGGTCCCCCTGATCTTCTGCAGCAGCTTCGCGATCCCGTCTATCATCGCCTCGGGCTTCGGCGGGCATCCGGGCACATACGCGTCCACCGGGATGACCGAATCGACGCCACCGTGGACGCAGTAGCAGTTCCTGAAAGGCGCCCCGCTCACGGCGCATGTTCCGAGCGCAACGACGAACTTCGGCGAGGGCATCTGGTCATAGACCCTCTTCAGGCTGTGTGCGATCTGCACCGTCACCGGCCCAGTCACGGCGAGTATATCTGCATGCCTCGGGCTGCCCTGCAGCTTGATGCCGAAGCGCTCCACGTCATAGACGGGGGTGATCGCCGCCACGAACTCGATGTCGCAGCCGTTGCACCCTCCAGTGTTGAAGTGGATCAGCCACGGCGACCCGGAGCGGGCCCAGTTGACCGCCACCTATGTCCGCCCCCTCGAGAGCATCAGCGCCGTTACTGCGATAATGACGACCGAGACGTAGATTACTGGCATTATCCCAAGCGCGAAATAAGATGTCGCCACCATGAATGCCGCCACATCGAAGACGAGGAAGAAGAGCGCAAAGATCAGGAACCTCTCCAGGTCCATGCGCGACTCCTCAGCCGGAAGGTCCTCGCCGCATGCATACGGGTCGGTCTTCGCCCCGCTCTCCTTGCTCCCCTTAGGTGCGATCCTCCTGCCTATGAGGTAGATGATGAGGACGATCAAGAGCGAGAGCGCAAAACCAGTGATTAATGGAAAAGCGCCTGCCGCAATCATCGGCGATTACCCGATGCAAGCTTTTATTAGTATCTTATATAAATCATTTGTTATCAATGACGTACCATCATCTTGCGGTGCAGTGTCATGCCATATGACATCCTCTTCTTCATCTTGATGGCGGTTACCGTAATTTTTGCGGTATCTGCCATCGAGCTGAAGAACCTGCTCTACGCAATCCTCTCTTTCTGCGGCATGTGCGTGTCGATAGCCGCCATGTACTGGCTGCTGAGTGCGCCGTACGTCGCGGTATTCCAGCTTCTGATCTATGCCGGCGCGGTGGTCACGATCTTCTTGGCAGCGGTCACCCTGACAATGATGAAGGAGAGTATCAGGTAAGATGCGCTTGGACTGGATCACCGTGACCGGGGGCGCTTTGACTGTGATAGTGGTTGCCTCCCTGGTCACACTGGCCGTCCAGCACCCGTTCCAGGCGTTCGGCTACGGCGACGCCTCCGGCAGGCTCCTGCCCGACACCTCGGATCTGGGTCCCGCCGCGAGCCAGTTGATGTGGACCTACCGCAGCCTTGACGTCGTCGCGCAGGCATTCGCGATACTCGCCGCCGCGATAGCATGCCTCGCGATGCTCCGCAGCGACAGGGAGGCCGAGTGACGATGGGACCGTCCTACTACCTCGCATTCGTCTTTGCCCTATGGGCAGTCGGCATCTACTGCCTCGCCACCAAGAGAAACATGCTGAGGATGATCTTCGGCCTGGAGATCATGATAAACGCCGCGAACCTGAGCTTCATCTCGCTCGCGACCGGCGTGCCGGGCTTCGTTGACCCGCTAGCCCACTCCATCGTGATAGTCTCGATAGGCCTCTCCGGAGGCGTGAGTGCCGTCGCCATAACGCTGGTGGTCTACGCCTACCGGCAGTACGGCACGCTTGACATCCGGGAACTGAAGCGTCTGAGGGGATAGTGGAGCTGACAGGCATGTTCGCCCTTCCCCTAGACCTCCTGCTTCTCTTCACCGCCCTGTCGCCATTGGCGGGCATACTCGCCGCAAGGATGAGGCGGAACGCCATAAGCGGCGTATACTCTGCCGCGGCCCTTGCGGCAGCCGCCGTCTCAATCTATCCTGTCTACCAGGGCGCATCGGCGGGCGCGGTCTCGTCGATCGTAAACGTGGGCGCCTTCACATCATACATGCGCGTCGACATGCTGGCGGTCGCGATGTCCGCGGTCTTCCTGATGCTAGGCGTTGCAGCGGCGGTCTACTCGATATCCTACATGTCGAAGGAGAGGAGCTCACCGCTGTACTACAGCCTGCTGCTCTCCATGATAAGCGGCATGGTGGGCGTCGTCTACTCCGGGGACCTCTTCACGCTCTTCGTCTTCTGGGAGATGATGTGCATCTCCTCCTACGTCTTGGTCGCATTCAGCAGGGGGGGCGGCGACTCCGTCGAGGCCGCCTTCAAGTACCTCGTCATGAGCGGCGCCGGCTCGGCGACGATCCTCCTTGGGATATCCCTCCTGTACGGGATGAGCGGCACGCTCAGCTTCGAGGGCCTGGCGCTGGCATTCGGCCGGTCCGAGCCTAGCCTCTGGATCTACGTCGCCTCGATAGTCTCCCTCATTGGCTTCGGCGTCAAGGCCGCCGTGGTGCCGCTCCACACGTGGCTCCCCGATGCGCACTCCGCCGCCCCGTCGCCCATCTCGGCCCTCCTGTCCGGCGTCGTCATCGAGGTGGGCATATATGCGCTCTGCAGGCTCTGCTTCACCGCCTTCCTGCCCGTCCAGCCGCAGTGGCTCCCCATAGTCATGGTCCTCAGCGTCGTAACCATGGTCGTGGGCAACGTCATGCCCCTGCTTCAGGGGGACGTCAAGCGGCTCCTCGCCTACTCCAGCATCGGGCACATGGGATACATGCTCGCCGGCCTCTCGATCGGGACACAGCTAGCGCTTACCGGGACCTTCCTGCACATATTCAACCACGCCCTGATGAAGGGGGCGGCCTTCCTCTGCGTCGGCGCGATAATCTACCGGATCGGCAGCAGGCAGATCGGCGACATGTCCGGCATCGCGCGCAGGATGCCTATCACCGCGACGGCGCTGGCAATCTCCCTCTTTGCCCTTATCGGCATGCCGCCGTTGAACGGGTTCATCAGCGAGCTGACTATAGTCACGGCCGCATTCCAGTCTGACCTGGTCTGGCTCGGGATCGCCGTGATCCTCAACAGCGTCCTCTCGGCATCCTACTATCTCCGGGTCATCCGGGTCATGCTCCAGCCAACTGCGTCGGAGGCCGTGCAGGGGACAAAGGATGCGCCATGGTTGATGCTCCTGCCAATATGCGCGCTGGTCGGCATGATCGTCATCTTCGGTCTGTGGCCAGACCCTGTCATGGACCTGATGCAGCGGTCGGCCGCTGGCCTCATAACGCTCCTCTCGCAGGTGACCGGCTGATGCCGCTCGACTCCAGCGTAGTGCCGTGGCTCTGCTGGGCCCTCCCCGCAGTCGGGTCTCTCGTCCCGCTTGCCATCCGCGGCGGCTCGGCCCGGGCGAAGGGCCTCCCTGTGGTCCTCTTCACCTTCGTCTCTATGGTTCTGGCGCTCTCGCTGCTGCCTTCCCTGTCCGGCTCGGGATACTCCGACGTCCAGGCGTTCTGGTTCTCTCTGCCCGGCGGCGGGAGCGTCGGCATGGGCATGCTCGTTGACCCACTGAGTGTCATAATCGTCAATGTCGTCGCCTTCCTCTGCTTCATGATAATGGTCTACTCGCTGAAGTACATCGAGGGTGACCCGTCCGCGGGCAGGTACTGGTTCCTGATGTCCCTCTTCGTCGGCGGCATGCTGCTGCTCATCCTGGCCGACAACCTCATCCTCTTCTTCATCGGATGGAAGCTCGTTGGTCTCTGCAGCTACGGCCTGATCGGCTACTACTACCGCGACGAGCGGGAGCACTGGATCGGCGGTCCCGCGCCGCACCCCTTCCAGAAGCCGTCCAGGGCGGGTCTGAAGGCGCTGCTCGTGACCACATTCGGGGACGTGGCACTCCTCGCGAGCGTGATAATGATCTACATCTACTCCGGTACCTTCAACTTCATGGAGCTCTATCAGACCTCCACCGCGTGGCTCTCGCAGATGGCGCAGACGCCGGGCCTGCTGGCGGTCGTCTGCCTCCTCTTCGTGGCGGGCCCCCTCGCCAAATCCGCACAGTTCCCGTTCCAGGAGTGGCTCCCCGATGCCATGGCAGGGCCGACCCCTGTCTCCGCGCTCATCCACGCCGCCACGATGGTCAAGGCGGGCGTCTACCTCGTGGCGAGGATCCTGCCCGTCTTCTTCGTCGCATACTGGGTCATGTCGCCGGGCCTCTCCGAGGCGCTCGTCTTCTTCTACGCCGTCGCCGCTGCGGGCGCGGTCACGATAGTCCTAGGGGCGACTCAGGCGATGGTCGCGCTGGAGCTCAAGAAGGTTCTGGCATATTCGACGATCAGCGCGATAGGGTACATGATGCTCTCCCTCGGCGTGAGCGGCCTCAGCCCCGCCTCGCTGGTCGAGGGTCTCTACGCGGGCATATATCACCTCATCAACCACGGCGTATACAAGGCCGCACTATTCCTCTGCGCGGGGATAGCGATCCGCGCATCCGGCTCCATATACATCAACGAGATGGGGCTCTCTAGGAGATCCATGCGCCCCATCCTGGTCTTCATGGTCATAGGCGGGCTCGCGCTGGCCGGCGCCCCGCCGCTCTCGGGGTTCTGGAGCAAGGAGGGCATCCTCATGTCGTGCCTTGAGAGCGGGCAGTATCTCCTCTTCGCCGCAGCCTCGGTCAGCGTCATCGTAACAATATTCTCCGTCATCCGCGTCCTTGGGATAATGTTCGACGACAGGCAGCACGGCGCAGGCGCATCTGCAGCGGCGTCCCCTTCCCATGAATCCGAATGCCACGGAGGCAAGGGGCATTCCGGAGGGGCGCCTGCCCTGATGCTGCTGCCGTGCGGCGTCCTAGCGGCGCTGACCCTCGTTATCAGCGGCGTTGGCCCCTGGCTTGGCGGGTCCCTCAAGAGCATATTCGAGGGCTACCTCGTCGAGACGCTCGAGCTGCCCCTCGCCTCCATGGTGCCTGCACACGCCTTGTCTGAAGGGCCATCGCTCAGCCTCATCCTCTTCGCCAGCTCCGTAGTCATGATAGTCATCGGCGCCCTGCCCGCCTACAGGCTCTACATCCAGCACAAGTGGAGCGCATCCGAGATACTTGCGCGGCACCGGCCGCTGCTGGTGATCCATGGGCTGCTCTGGGGCAGGTACTACCTCGACGCGATCGCCAACAGGGTCCTCGTGGGGTGGACCCTCGCCGCGAGGTCCCCTATCGCGAAGTATCTCGAGGGGACGATGGACGCGGCGGTAAATGTTGGAATCCCGTCGCTAATCGGCGCAGCGAGCAGGAACCTGCGGCGCATCCAGACCGGCATCCTCTCCGTCAACATGCTCTATTTCGTGGCCATAATCGCCCTGCTCGTGCTGCTCTCTCTCTGGATGGGGGTACCATGAGATGGCGATGCCCTTCATGCTTCTGCAGGCCGTTCTGCTGCCGCTGCTCTCCATGCCCCTGATCGCCATACTCGGCCGCAGGATAGGGCGGCGGGTGGCCTGGGTCTCCGGGGCAATACTCGCATACACCAACCTGCTGCTCGCCTCAGCGATGTTCAGCCTCTGGAGCGGCGCCGCCCCGATCGTGGAGGAGTACGCCTGGACCAACACCCTCTTCACGCTCGAGTTCGGGCTCTCCGCCGACGGACTAAGCCTGCCGGTCGCCATGATCGTGAACCTCGTCTGCAACGCGCTCGTGATCTTCTCCATAGAGTACCTTGACCACCGGGTACACGCCATCTACAACAGAGAGAGCAACTCACTGAACGCATTCTACTACTCCCTGTTCATGCTTTTCTCGACGGGGCTCCTAGGGATATCCTTCGCGACGAACCTCATCGAGGTCTATATCTTCCTGGACTTCCTTCTGATCCCGCTCTACTTCATAATGGACCACTTCGGGTACGTCACGCGCCACAGGGTAGCGACGATGTGCTTCCTGTGGGGCTTCATCGCCGGCGCCCTCTTCCTGCTGGGTTCGGTTCTTGCGTATTCGCAGACCGGGAGCTTCATGATCTCAGACCTGCCCGCGCTCGTCGGGACGCCGATGGCGTTCTGGGCAGCCCTCCTCATGCTCCTCGGCATCCTAGTGAAGCTGGCTGTCTTCGGCTTCCACGTCTGGCTGCCTTGGGTCCACGCCGAGCACCCGTCCTGCATAGCCGGCGTCCTCGCCGTGATCGTCGGCATAGAGAACTACCTGATCGCCAGGATCTTCATCCAGCAGATCCCGAGCATATTCGAGCTCTTCAGCGTGCCCCTCATGGCGTGGGCGTTGGTGACCATGGTCTACGGCGCATACCTCACCATCGCTCAGGACGACGTCAAGCGGCTCTACGCCTGCTCAACGATAGGCCAGACCGCATACTCGCTCCTCGGCCTCGCCAGCTGCACTGCCTTCGGCGCAGCGGGCGGCATCTTCTACTTCCTAAGCCACTCGCTGGGCAAGGCGATCCTCTTCTCGGTCGCCGGCATAGTCGTCTACAGGACC
>MAGS01000013.1 GCA_001717005.1 Candidatus Methanomethylicus mesodigestus
GCCCGGCTACGAGAAGAACGCCCGGACGTAGATGACGGTCCTCATAAGGTAGGGCGTGACGACCAGCGTCAGTATGGTGCCTATGGTTATGAGGACAATTATGTCGCCGAAGACCCAGCCGAAGAGGTCAAGGGCGAAGTAGGCTTCGACGACCATTCCTGAAAGAATGGCTATTGCCGTGGGAGATTTTTGTAGAATTTACGCCTGTGGTCAATCTTTAGGACGACTATAACCCTCTCTTTCTCGTAGACCTTGAACAGGGCCCGATAATCGCCCGAGCGCAGGCGGAAGGTATCCGCCTCACCGGAGATCTTGACAAAGTCTAGCTTGAGTTTAGGGTAATGCTCAAGCTCCTTGAGTTTTTCTCTTATCTGCCCCTTAAGTTTGGGCTCGAGCTCGGCAAGGAATTTTGCCGCCTGCCGATTCAGGAAGACGTTAAACGCCATCTAGAGGGACCAGCTCATCGAACTTCTTGAGCCTTACCGCCTTGTCAGCCTCTTTAGCAAGCTCGCTCTCTTCAGGCGTTATGAAGACATCCTCGAGGAATTCCTTCAGCGCGTCGAGCTTCCGGTCCATCTTTTCCATCTTCTCGAGAACGGATTCGGTCAACCTTTCCACCACAGAATAAGACTCGCGCCTCCCTAAAAAAGGTTAACCGGCTTCGCTGCACCCACAGCCCAAAATACCGCTGCGGCGTCCATCAGGGCTTGATACTGAGCTGGTACGGCTGCCAGCCACAGGCGGACCGGAAAAGAGTGCCACGCACCTGGGCGCGGCCCGGCTACGAGAAGAACGCCCGGACGTAGATGACGGTCCTCATAAGGTAGGGCGTGACGACCAGCGTCAGTATGGTGCCTATGGTTATGAGGACAATTATGTCGCCGAAGACCCAGCCGAAGAGTGCCGTCGGGAAGACCTCCATGGGCACGCTCCCGAAGAGGGCGAGGGCGCCGACCCCGAATATCCCGGAGACGATGCCGGCCAAGAAGACGCCGACCGCCAGCCAGACCAGCCACGTCCTGCGGTCCTCGGTCGCCACGAGTGCCGCGTAGATGGCGATCCCGGTGAAGAAGGTGGCGATGAAGGCTTCGGTCATGGCGTTCGTGAGTGCAACTGCAGACGCGGCGACGTTCACAGCGAGGAGCCCGGCGAGGGCGTAAGTCCTTTTGGGGTTCCTCAGCGGGGCCGCGGGGCTGATCATGAAGCGCCGGTAGATGACCAGCGGCACCAAGCCCTCGAAGAGGTCCGCGAGGGACCAGACGATAACGAAGTCGAGGGGCATCCCGAAGTAGAGGCCCATGAAGATGCAGCTGAAGTATCCCGCAACGCACCCCCAGATGCCGAACCAGAGCGCCACGGGCACGTAGACCGCCGCGGCGATGTAGAGCCCCGAGATGCCGGGGACGAGCGCGACCGGGGCGGCGACGACCGCCCAAATCGCGAGGGCAGTGCAGACTGCCGTCGTGGCTGCGCATACGGCGGGCTGGCGCCATGTGACGCCCCGGCGCGCCTCCCTGTGGACGACCTCAGTCATCGTGCATCGGAATTGAGTATTGCGGCATGTTGATTATAAAATTAACACCGCTTCAATGGTGAGGGCAGGGGGCTTGGTTATTCGCCCGGCGGCGGGAGGGCCTCGTCTAGCCTCTTGCCCTTTATCGCCGCGTCGCCGACCCCGTAGAGGACCCACCCCAGCAGATACTCGCAGACGTCCCGGTCTATGCTGGAGGACTCCTTTAGTTCGCCTAGCAGCCTCGATATTGCGGCGGACGCCAACCTGGCTTCGGAGAGGGCAGCCTCTAGGAGCGGCTCATTGACGGTCAGGATCTCGCCCAGCGGGGAGAGCGCAGATCGCAGGGACTGGAGGTCACCTCCGGAGAGGGAGCCGTCCGCAGAAAGGAGCAGGAGGTTCCGGTCGACGTCGCCGCCTATGCAGAAAGAGCCGCGCGCCACCTTCGATAGCGGGCAGATGGACCTGAGCGTGTCGATGGTCATCATCTCGTCGGTCGACAGGACGACCTTCTGCCTGAGGAGGTGCCATATGTCGTCGGCAACCGCCCTAGACCTTGCGGGGTCCCCTGCCAGCACGACTATGCAAGAGCGGTCGATCGCCTCCCGCACCCCCGGGCTCCTCCCGCCCTCCGGGCACAGCAGCTCGGCGGCGGGGGATGAGCCGTCGGGCAGAGGCGAGGCCAGCTTGTTGAAGGGGCTGCCCGGCTCCAGCGGGCCGATTATGAGCACGCGGTCCAAGGTAAGTTCACCCAAGTATCAGCGTTTAAGACGGTGGCTCAAGATTTATTTATAAATTGCCGGCCGGGGGATCAGGAGCCGCTGCATATTCATCGCCCCCGCCGCCACATCCAGCCCCTCCCCATTACTCCAAGGCATTCGGGATTAATCATTACATTAGTGCATCAAACTCCACTAATAATTGAATTATTAGTGCATCAGACTGCACTTACGCTTCCCCGACCTGCTGAGGTTCAATGAGTGGCGGGAGGCTGGGCGCGCCAATCCAATGAAGACCCCGGCTTATAGGAAGCAGTCTGTGGAGGTAGAGCGACTCTGACCGCCACCAGCCCACTTGCCAGCGCCCTGACTTCGAGCCTTGGCTTTTTATTGTGCCCCATTAAGTGGGAAAAATTGATATGGAGCCCACCAATATTATAATATGTGGGAAAATGCTGGCAAAGGTCGATGCGAAGGGAAGGATATACCTGAAGGGCAGGCTCAGGGATAGGCTCGGGAGCGAGGTCTATGTCGTGGAGCTCAACGAGGGGATACTCATATTGCCGAAGCCGGAAGACCCGGTTCAAGACCTCGGCCGCATCGGGAGGGGGCTTCCCGACAGGGCGATCAAGGAGCTCAGGGACGAGGTCGCGAGGGACGCGGAGAGGGATATAATGTGAAGGTATATGCGGATACGGATTTCTTCATCGCGCTCTTGAAGGGCTCAGACTGGCTCAAGGGCGGCGCTGTGCGGCTCGCCGAGGGGCACGCAGGGGAGATAACGACATCCGAGGCCACCTTCATAGAGCTCATGCTGCTCGCTAAGAGATATGGTTTGGACCACATAAGGCTGACCTCCGATGTGATGGCGATATGCGGCATCGAGGATACGACCTTCCTGAAGGCGGCAAGGCTCATCAGCAGGCACGGCATGAGGGTATTTGACGCATTCCACGCCGCGCATTGCGGGGGGACGATAATCAGCTCCGACAGGGTGTTCGACAGGGTGGGATTAAAGAGGGTAAGGCTGGAGCGGGAGTGAGGTTGCCGGCGGTGGTAGCATAACGGGAATTGAAACTATGCTTATGCGTTTCGCTGGCAGGGGGAGCTGAGATCCGGCTATGCGTTCACCTTCTCCGCAGTCAGCCTCTTCAGCTCCTCCTCGCTCTCGACCTTGATTATCCGCTTGGGCTTCTGCTGGCCCATCGCGCGCCCCTCCTGCAGGCGGCGCTTTATCTCCCGGTCGATGACGCCGTATGCCTCCGGACGCGTTATCATGACCTCTATGAGCTGCTCTTGGGACGTGCCGGTCCGGTTGTTCGCGCCGCCGCCCGCAGGGTCGAGGATGAACTGCCTGCCGGTGTCCACGGCGTCGTACTCGACGAAGGTCTTTGCGAGCGATGCGGATATCTCCGCCCGGAACGCCGCCTCGTCCTGCACCCTTTCCTCGGGGATTATCAGGAAGGCGAACCTTCCGGGGCTGCCCTTCACGTGGTAGAGCTCCCACCACCTGATGTTCTTGATGCTGAAGAGGGCGTCGTTTATCTGCCGGGAGTAGACCTTGAAGCCGAAGAAGTTGCCGGACTGGTCCACTGAGTCGAAGTCTACGGAGTCGGATGCCCTCCCGAGGGACATTATCGCCGGGAGCGTCACCTCCACCTCGGCGGTCGCCATCTTCACCCTGAACGTGTAGGCGGGGTCCATTACCTCGATCATGTCGCCTGTTGGGTACCTGATGAGGGGGAGGCTCTCGCCGGGGCGCGTTATCAGCAGCTCGCCGCGCAGCCCCTTCCTCCACTCGTACCACGGGACCGCCTTCGGGATGTACGACGGGTCGTCCTTCGCTCTCTGCACCTCCGCAGGGTCGGCTATCTCCGGGATGGAGTACCTGAGGAAGTAGCTGAGCCAGTTCTGCGCGGTGGAGACCTGTATTGCCTGGACCCACTGCTCCGTCGCCCCGAAGACGTCGTGCATCTCGATCTCGGGGTAGAGCTCGTGTATCCGGTTGAGGTACGGCGAGAGCGCCTCGGCGTGCGAGAAGCCCAGCCGGACGTGGGAGAACATCTCCGACAGGTGCTCGTACTTGATGCCCCTCATGAGCAGCTTGCGGACGATCCACGTGACGCCGGGCACCTTCACCTTCTGGTCTATCGCCTTCTTCACGATCTTCTCGAACTCTGCGGGGTTGTGCGCTATCTTGTGCATTACGAGGTAGAGCCAGGTGACCCCGACGGTGAGGTCGATCCGGTCGAGACTGGAGGCTGCCTTGAGCGCGTTAATGACGTCGATCTCGCCCGCGAGGGTGGAGATCACGCCCTTGACGCCGTAACGCTCGATGACCAGCCCGAAGAGGGTGTCGCCCCCAGTGGATGTGAAGACCCACGAGCTGTCGGTCACCCGGGCGCCGCAGAGGTAGAGGAGCTGGATGAAGCCCCGAGCGATGACGTCGAGGTCCCCCCTGCCGTAGTAGACCTTCTTCTGCTTGCCGGTCGAGCCCGATGTGTACCAGAATATGGCGGGCTCGGCGAGGAGGACCTTCTCCGTGCCGAGGGTCTCGAAGAGGTGCTGGATCTGCGCGTATGTCGTCATCGGGAGCGCGCCCAGCTGGGATAGGTCGGCGATGTGTCTTATGCCCGAGTAGGCGGGTGACCGGCTGGCGGTCGAGGTTATCAGGTCTAGCATCGTCGAGTGGAGCGCCTTGAGGTCGCCGTAGGACATGGAGAAGTCCCGGACGATTGACGATTCGATCTCGTCCACAAGCTTTGGGTCTGCTGCCATGGGGTGCATCACTGTATGACGGGGGATATCTGCGGCGGGGGGTAATAGAGCTATTCCTCGCAGGGGAGTTGTTGCATCAGAGCGCTCCTGCAGGGATGCGCCCCTTCGCGCATTCAGACGAGCGCGGAGACGCCCACGATCCCGAGGTGGATGAGCGCAACGAGTGCTGCAGTCCAGAAGACGACCCCTGCAGCCAGCCATGCCATGAGGGTGAGGCGTGGCGCGCCGAGCGCGACCCCGAGCGCTGCGGCGAGCGGCGCGCCGGGGAAGAGCGGACCTAGCAGCCCTATCCCCTTTACGCCGTAATCCTCCCAGAGCTGCCGCGCCTTCGTGTGGCGCCAGCCGGGTGCGCCGTTCCCCCACCGCCCCAAGACGAATGACCGGACCTTCTCCCCTAACAGGATTATTGCCACGGTGCATGCCAGCGCACCTGCCGACACCGCGACGAAGACGGATAGAGGGTCCAGACCTAAGATAAAACCGACAGGGATGCCCAAGAGGGGCTTGGCGGCACCAATCCCGAAGACGACAGCGCAGACTATGGCATCCACGGCGGAATCACCTGATGGGAGTGTGCAGGAGGGGTTTAATGAACCTTGTCGAGCCGGAGCCTCGGCCGCCATGAGGGCCGACCCTGAATGGGCGGAGGCGCTGAACGCCAGTGGGCAGGTACGACGACGGCGGCGCCGGAAAGCCAAATATGCCAAGTGTAAGATAGAAGATGCCATGCCAAAGGCACTGATAGTTTACGGCACTAGGACAGGCACGGCAGGGATAACCGCGCAGGAGATCGCCCGTACGCTCGAGGAGCAGGGCGTGAGCACGAGGGTCGTCAACGCCAAGGAGGGGAAGGTCGACTCCGTGGCGGAGTATGACATCGTGATCGTCGGCAGCGGGATACAGATCGGCAGGTGGACAGGGGAGCCGGAGTCGTTCCTAAAGAAGTTCCAGAGGGACCTTGCGGGGAAGAGGGTGGCGCTCTACGTGAACTGCGGGTCGGCCGCGGAGGCGATGAACCCGGGGAAGCCGGAGGTTGCCGCGAACGCCAGGAGGGACTACCTTGAGGCGAAGGCGGCGAAGTACGACCTGGCGCCCATCGGGCTGGGGTTCTTCGGGGCAATCTACAACTTCAACAAGATGTCGTGGATAATGAGGAAGGGCATGGAGCAGGAGCGGCCCAAGCTCGCTGCGGCTTACAAGGAGACCGAGCCGGGGGTCTACGACACGCGGGACGTTGAAGGGATCCGGAATTGGGCGAGGTCGCTCCTGCCGAAGTGACCCGCGATCGGCTGGACTTCGGTCAGCAAGTGCCCATGCTGCCGTTGAGACGGGGGCAGCGCATCAGCCCTACCTGAGCTTTGGCGAGTCGAACCAGAGCCCGGATATCTTAGCTGGCCCGCCGCCTGACGAGAAGACGACCTTGACCGAGACGTTGGCCGGCTCGCTCGTGAACGCGGCGGAGTAGTAGGCGATTGTGAAGCCCTGCAGCGCCTCCCCTCGGACGAACGTCTTTGAGGTGTAGTTGCCCGCCTTGGAGTGGAACGTTGAGACCATCGAGGCGAAAGTCTGCTCCGGGATCCCGCTCTTCATTGCAGAGTCGAAGTCCGCGGAGAAGCTCGAGTAGTTGCCGGTGTTAAGCGCCTGCAGGAGCCGCTCCGTCATGGGGTCGGCGTAGATGCGGAGGGACATCTCGTCCACCGGCTGGGGCATCTGGGTGTAGTAATAATAGGCGCCGAGGCAGATGCAGGAGGCGGCAAGGACCAGTATGATGATGGCGGTTGTCCGTTTCGTTGCCATTTTCACTCAGGCGGATTACGGAGGCGCCCTTTTTATCCTTTTTTTCAGGCTCCCATGCGGCCTCCCGCTACGGTTTGTGCGCTGTGCGCCGCCGCTCCGCCCTTGGCCTGATGCGCACTTCCGGGAAGGCAGGCCGTGGACTAGGCAGAAGTCCTTTAGCCTGACAGGGATTACTGGCGTGTCCTGATGAGCCGGCCCACATCGAAGCCCTTTGACTTGGCGGATTCTACCAGCCGGGAGAAGAGCGCCTCATCCATCTTCGTGACCCGATTCAGTATCCAAAGATATTTCCGGTTCGGCGTCCCCACGACGGCATAATCGTAGTCCTTGCCCAGGTCGATTACCCAATAATCGCCGTAGAAAGGCCAGAAGAAGGTTACTTTCAGCTTCGCGTTGGAGTCCTTGTCGACGACCTTCGCCTTGCCCTTCGACTGCTTTGCCTTGCCGTCCTTCATGCAGGCGTTGAGCACGGATATGCTGCCGTCCTTCGACAGGGCATAAGTCGCGGTCGTGTAGTCGCAGCCCTCCTGGAATTTGGCCGGGAGGCGCGCCATCTCGTACCATTTGCCCAGGTACCTTTCCAAATCAACGTGCGGCACGACCTCAAGCGGAGTGCTTCTCTCTGCAGACAAGTTAACCACAAGGCACCAGAACCAAGGCTCCGATTTATAGGTATCTTGGCTTGATGGGCATCACCTAGACCAAGTAGATGTGGGCGTCCGGCGCGCGGCACAGAACGACATAATAGCGGTTGCAGCCAAGTATAGAGCAGGAGCCTGAAATTATGACGGTCGTAAAGATAGTGGAAGTGATCGGGAGCTCGACCACCAGCTGGGAGGACGCCACCAAGAACGCGCTCGCGGAGACCGCCAAGACGGTGAGGGACATCAAATCGATACACGTGGACCGGTTCACGGCGAAGGTGAAGAACGACAAGATCACCGAATACCGCGCTGTGGTCAAGATAGCATTCGTGGTCCGGAGAGAGCCATAAATCGACCACGGAATCTTTTTTATCCTTTTTTTATGCGCAGCCGTACCAGTAGTCCAAGTGCTTCAGGTCTGCAAAGTTGACGCGATCAGCAATTGAGACCGGCTGCGCCCACGCGGTGCGAAGTGAGATGTTTTTCGCTTCTGCCTATCAGTTGAACTCCTTCCTCTCGAAGATCGCCAAGCCCAGGATTGCCGTGGCGACGAAGTATGCTCCTATGATAGCCATCCCCTCCAAGATCGGGACGTTGTAAGCTGTGAAGGTAATGGGACCGTAGTTGCTCGTGATCACGTGCGCCGGGTATGGGACCGTGAGCACGTTCCCGATGATCTGCGCCCCGTATGTAAGAATAAACCAAGGCTCAACCTGGGCTAGGCTCGAGACGAGCTGCTGAATGAGCGAGAAGGCGAAGAGGAAGAGTATCGCCGTGACGAGTATCGAGATTGTGCTGCTCTTGAAGAGCGAGCTGAAGAAGAAAGTGAACCCGAGCACCGCGGCGAGGTAGAAGGCGGCGAAGAGAAACGACACGTCGAACTCGTAGGGCACAGTGCCGAAATAGTACATCCCGTTCCCCACCGTAACGAGCGTGAAGACTGCGAGTATCACCATCGAAGCGATATAGGCGGCCAGCCACTTCCCGATGTAAATCGAGGAGCGCTTGATCGGGTTAGGGACGCTGAAGTAGCCCGTCTTATTCTGGAACTCCCCGGAGATGGCGTCCCCCCCGAAGAATATGCCGGAGAGGATGATGACGAAGGTAACAGAGCTGCCCCACCAGCTGCTGTAGAACGCCAGCTCCGAGGTGACGAAGGTCGCAGGCTGATAGTAACCCACGATCGCCGTCAGGAGGAGGCTGATCATGATAGTTATGCCCAGCATTATGAAGAACCTCCGGGACCTCACGTAGTCGAGGAGGGCATATTTCATCGTTATCCCGGTCTGGGATATGCTGCTCGGGATGGAATTCGCCGAATAGTAACCCGAACCAGAGTGTGCCATCTCAATCACTTCGTGTCCTTGATCAGCTTCAGGTAGACTTCCTCGAGCTCGGAGGACGCGGCGCGGTAGCTTACAACCCCGATGCCCATCCGGACGAGCTCGCCGAGGAGCCTCTCCTGGACGTCGAGCCCCCCGTTGAAGGCTACACTGAGATTGAACGCATCGATCTTCTCCACACGGACCACGTCCGGGAGCGCTCCTATCGAATGGGCTGTGCAGTCACCATCGGCTGGGCGGTGAAGCCCCACCTCGACGACGTTGTTCCCTCCAGAGAACTTCGCTGTGACGTTGGGGATGGAGTCGTAGACGATCAACCTCCCCCGGTCCACCATTGCAACCTCATCGCAGACGTCGGATACCTCGCTAAGGAGGTGCGAACTCATGAATATCAGCCGGTCCTTGCCCTTGAGCGCCTTGATGATGTCCCTGACCTCGCTCATGCCGCGCGGGTCGAGCCCGGACGTCGGCTCGTCTAGGAGTATGACGCTGGGGTCCCCGAGGAGCGCCGATGCGACGCAGATCCTCTGCTTCATGCCCTTGGAGAACTTGCCGACGCGCTTGTCGACCCACTCCTCCATCCGGACCTCCGAGATTGCCTCGTCCACCTGCCTGCCCCTCTCCGACCGCGGGACGCCCCGTATCTCCGCAATCATGGTCAGCGCCTCCCGGGGAGTGAGCGAGGGGTAGATCTCCGGGGTCTCGATGAGCGCCCCCACAGACTCCAGCGCCTTCTTCTTGTCGGCGCGGATGCTGACGCCGTTTATCATCGCCTCGCCCTTCGTGGGCTTGATCAGGTCAGTGAGGAGCTTCAGGGTGGTCGTCTTCCCGGAGCCATTGGGACCCAGGAAGCCGACGCACTTCGTGCCTTCAATCTTGAGGTCAAGGTCGGAGAGGGCGGCGAGCTTGCCGTACTTCTTAGTCAGGTTGGCGGTCTCTATCGAGGGCATACCCGGGTCTCCTTTGACAAAGGAGGCTAGAGGCGGGTGCGATATAAACGCTCATTTCTTCAGTTTCCTGAATATGCTGAAAGTCCAGCCGGAGAACGGCCGACCGGCAAACAACACGAAGAAATAGAACTGCTTCGAGAAGAATAAAAACGGGAACGCCAGCAAACGTGCATTTACTTATGCTTGTTATACGATGCCGGAAGATCTGGGTTCCGCCTGTCTTTCTTCTTCTGCTCCTTCTCCTTCTGCGCTTTCAGGTGCTGCTTATGATCCAGAGCCTTCTGCTTCTTGCCTACGCCCATTGTTTACCCTCCTTATGGTTAGACACTCATCACGCATCTATTAAAACCCACAGTAACAGCAGCCAAGATTGCCTGCGCATCGACGTGTTTCCCATCCGAATTCCCCCTGTTCCTGAATCCAGGTGCGCTTTGCAATCAGGGTTGCGTGAAATCGCCTTTTTTCGGCTCTTTGGCGTAGACGAGGAGGGCAAGCACCGTTGCGACTCCGAGTGCCCCGCTCATGATGAACGGGAGCGCCGCAGAGACGTTGTCGTAGACCAGGAAGCCGATTATGGGGCCAGCAAGCGCGCCGAAGTCGTATATAGTAAGGAAGATGCCGGTGAGGGAACCCCTCTGCTTGTCCGGGAAGAGGTCCTGCATGAGTATACAATTTAAAAGCGCATTGTACGTCAACCTGCTATAAGCTTTGATTTACTTCAGGGCGACACTACAACGAATAATAATAATCAAATATTTTTTTACGCATTAATGGCCTACGCA
>MAGS01000014.1 GCA_001717005.1 Candidatus Methanomethylicus mesodigestus
ATCAGCAATAACTATTATTGATCACTATGATGCTGCTAAACGAGCCCGTCGAGAAATTTGCGCGCAAGGCGCTCTTCTATGTCGACGAAAACGCAACGGTAAGCGACGCCGTGCGTGTGATGAAAGAGAACCAGGCAATAAGCGTCTTCATAAAGAAAGAAGGCAGGGTAGTCGGCATCCTCACATACAAGGACATCATCTTCAGGGTGATCGGGGAGGGGATTAACCCCGCCCAGGTTAAGGTCGCTTCCGTAATGTCCTCGCCGGTTCTGTCTGTGAAAGTGGGTGACAGCATAGGCAACGCGCTAGATATGATGTCCAAGCATAACATCCGGCGCCTCCTCGTCGTCGATGAAAGCGGCGCCCCTTATGGCATCTTGGTAGAGAAGCAGGTTGAAGGCGATCTGATCGAAAGCAGCCAGAAGACCCGGGCGTGCGGAGTCAAGCAGAAGTCGTGGCTCGAGCGCCACATATTGGAAGTATCTGAGGACGTTATCCGATCTCGCCATTAATCGTTCCCATTCGGCACTCACGAGCGCCTTTCAAGGAGCCCGACGCAGTAGGGGGAATTTGGTTCCCCCGGCACGGCCACCTGCGGGTCCCCCCTTATCTGAAAGACCACCGCAACGTCCCCCACCTCAAGGCTGACTTGCCTCCTGCTCACCGGGACATCGATGTTGAGGGTATCCCTGATCATATCGGCTGCCCACTTGTCCCATACCGCGCTGACGAATCCCTTTGCGAGGACCCCCCTTGCCTCTTCCGGGGTTATAGACCGATAGCTGTACTCGCCGAAGGAGGGGATGAGGGGCGCCCCAACGAGATAGACTGCCACGCGCATCACCATGACAGACTCCGCCCCGTCCCTTATCATCCTTATGCAAGCGTCTGAACGAGTTGCGCCTAGCAAAAGATGAACGCTAAGGCAGGGCGTCGTTTCTTCCAAAAAACCCACAAAAGTTTTAGTGGCGGGTCCGGAGGGATTTGAACCCTCGACCATTGACTTAGAAGGCCAACGCGCTATCCAGTCTGCGCCACGGACCCTATTGAAGGAAGTTTGACCATCCTCCAATAAACATTTCGTTAATTGTGCTGTGGGGCAGTAAAGCCTTAAATGCAAGCAAGCGTACACTTACTTTGTAAGCAATTGATTGCCTGCATAGGGGGGCAAGAATGTGAAAGACACTGATGAGCGCATAATCAACGCTGCCGTTTCTGTCTTCGAGAGAGAAGGTTACGAAGGCGCCACTGTCAACATGATTGCGGATGAGGCCAAGGTAAATGCCGTTACCCTATTCCGCAATTTCCGCTCCAAGGACAACATCATGCAAGCTGTAGTCCTGAAAAATGAGGAGACCGTCAAAGACCTGATCGATACGTCGTTGCACGGCAAGCCAGAGACCGACATCCGTGCCTGCCTAGCTGAGCTTGGGCACAACGCCATTCGGAAACTGGGCAAGGAGCTGAACCTGCTCACAATGGTGGTCGCCGAAGGGAGGCGAAACCCCAAGATAATGAACGAGGTCTCCTCCATGATAAACACCGTAATAACACGCTTCGAAGAATACCTCAATAAGCAGGTCGCAACCGGGAAGATAAAGCCAATCAATACCAAGACCGCGACAGTTGCAGTGATCAGCTATCTGGTTTATACGACGCTTCTGCGAGCGGCAATTGGCGATTCCATATTGGGCGATCACCAAAAGGCATACGATGATTTTCTTGACATATTCCTGAACGGGGTCTTGATGACAAAGCCGAACGTATAATAAAATCCGAAATGAAAAGGAGGCTGTTGGATTGAGTGACATAAAGAACACGCGGTCGACCGATGCGCTTGAAGCAATGGCTGCGCACGCCGACGCAAGCAAAATCGTAAAGAGCCTTTCTTTGCTCGCACACATGCCTGGACTGAACGGCATGCTCTCCTCTATGGAGGATTGCGAGACCTGTGGAATTAATCATATCGAGCTGGGGATTGAGGAGTATCTCGGCCACGAAAGAAGCAACCGTTGCTTGAAAGGCAAGATGGTTTCCAAACTTGTAGCCGAAGCCCTGAGGAAAGGCATCGCCGCGTTTGGCGTAGAGGACGCTCAGGTGCGCGAAGCCCTTAAGGATCCCTACACACGGCGCGGCCTGCTGTCCGTGCTTAAGGGCATAGGAAAATTCGGCATAAAGGAACCGTTCACGCCCGGCGCCCCATTCCTGGTGGTCTGGAACCTGACGAACTCATGCAATTTGAAATGCGCCCACTGCTACCAGAACGCGAACAGGGCGCTCGCGGACGAGCTCACAACAGAGGAGAAGCTTAAAGTCATCGACGACCTCTGTCGGGAAGGCGTCGTAGCTATCGCATTCTCGGGCGGTGAACCCCTCATGGCGAGGGACTTCTACACCGTGGCTGAGTACGCCTATAAGAAGGGGATGGCAGTCTCTGTAGCTACCAACGGCACACTGGTTACTGAGCAGGTCGCCAAGAGGATGAAGGAATGTGGCGTGTGCTACGTCGACGTCAGCCTGGATGGGGCATCCGCATCTACCCACGACGCCTTCCGTGGCATCTCTGGGCTGTACGAGAGGACCCTTCAGGGGATCAGGAACTTGGTCTCTGCAGGAATCGATACCTGCGTCGCGACGACCGCAGTCAATACTAACTACCACGAGATTCCAAGGATCGTCGACATCGCGAAACAGCTCGGCGTAAAGAGGTTCATGGTATTCAACTTCATTCCATCCGGGCGCGGCGCGAACATAACCGCCAGCGACCTCTCGCCCATGCAGCGCGAGGGGCTGCTCAAATACCTCTACAACACGACCCAATCAACCAACATCACGGCGCTATGCACCGCCCCGCAGTTCTCCAGGGTCTCGTTGCAAATGTCGCACGAATCAGGGAAGAACCTCGTCTCGCCAACGCACTTCGCTGCGGTTCCCATGCCCGGGAAGCTTGCCGAACTGTCGCGGTTCATTGGTGGATGCGGCGCCGGCAGGATGTACTGCGCCATTCAGCCTAACGGGGCAGTCACTCCATGCGTCTTCATGCCAACGCTCGTTCTTGGCAGCCTGAAGAACCAGTCGTTCGGAGACATATGGTCTTCCCACGCCGTCTTGGCTGACCTCAGGGACAGGGCGCGCCTGAAGGGCGCCTGCAAGAACTGTGAGTATCGGAGCGTATGCGGCGGATGCAGGGCTCGTGCGTATGGATACTACGGTGATCTGCTGGCATCCGATCCCGGGTGCATCCTGATCGCTCAGGAATTAAACCAACACTCGATGGAGGCAATCTACTCCGCCATATGACACAATAAAATGTATAACGCATCGCTGTATCGATGCTTGTACATTAACAACCTTTTTTTACATCTTGACAACAAATTGTCAAAATGAGTGCCATGCCGAGCCATATGCCCACAGAGTTAGGGGCAATCGTTTACTGCCCGAAAGGGGAGTGCCACGGCTTCTACGTCGTAGCAAAGATCGACTCGGAGGGCTTCGGCCCAAGGGCAAAGCTCGTCATGATGTTCAAGAAGCTTGGCATTCCGGTGCTGTCTTTCACCGGTCATTTCAAGGACTTCGTCGCCTACGACTTTGCCATTGTGGACCTCAAGGGGTCCAAATACGGCGTTGACGATGTCAGGGTCAAGATAATGGAGATCTTCGGAAACCACCTCATCCATCTGGAGGCGGTCCGTTCGGCCGTTCCGGGTCTGGTATACAACATCTATGATTTCCCACTGCTGATCTCTTTGGGCGAGGAGAAGTTGAGGGCTGCCGCCCTGTGCTTCATGGGCTGGAAGTGCTTCTTCAGCGCCCTCTACAACAAGTGGGGCGACAGCGCGATGAGCGTATACCACATGGTCGGCAAAGAGCTGGGCGAGGCCCACGGCAGAAAAATGAATGAGCATATGCCTTCCACGAGCGTAAAGGAGAAAGTGAGCGCAACTCTGTATGCCTTGCAGGCTCAGGGCTGGGGGCGATTCCGGATCTTCTCATACCGCGGCTCCTCCATGAGCATCAGCATAAAGGACAACTTCGAGTGCACGTCGACGAAGACCATCCCCGGATACAGGAACAGCTTCATCAGGGGGTTCTTGGAAGGCATCATGAATGAGCTGGCCGGCAAAACCTTTACCTGCGAGGAATCGAAGTGCATCAAGGCTGGCAGCTCGGTGTGCCAGTTCGATCTGGCGCTTCTGAAAGACGCCGTGCCGGTGGACAATAAAAGCCGCCTCTCCAACTACGTCTGACGCTTCCCATACCCGCCTTTTTCGCGCGTCTCCTTTAGCGTAGAAAAACTAAATACTCAAGCCGGAATAAACCAAATACGACGCGGGGATTCCCAAGTCAGGACAACGGGGCAGGGCACTCCGAAAGAGTGTGCCATACTTAAGATCCGACTTGACAGGAGGCCGGATAGGTTATCCTGTGGCGAAGGCCTTCGTGGGTTCGAATCCCACTCCCCGCACTAAACTATTTGCGACAGCCCATGCATCGCCACTTGCCAGTGCATGCGCCTCCTCCAAACCATTCTTCTGCCATATCTCGATGGTCACCTCGTACTGATGTGCGGGGCCGTGCCCCCACTAAAGTTTTTATCGTAAAATGCAGAAGTAACGCTATTGAGGCTTTAATTTTGGAGAGAGTTAGGGAAGCCAAATCTGCCGGATTCATAATCGTGAGGCGCACCGACGCGCTTCGTTTTCTCATACTGAAGCACGATGGCAGGCTCGACTTTCCCAAGGGGCTGATAAACGAGGGCGAGGTGCCGAAGGTCGCCGCCCTCAGAGAGCTTGAGGAGGAGACCGGCATCAAGCCCGGCGAGGTAAGGATAATCGACGGCTTCTCACGGTCTGTGAATTACTTCTACAAATGGGGCGGGGACACTGTCCACAAAGAGGTAATCTATTTCCTCGCAGAGACCGACAGAGAGGACGTCCGCATCTCGGACGAACACGATTCCTATGCATGGATGACCGGAAAGGAGGTCGCGTCCTACGTCCACTATAGGAACCTGAGGGAGTCCATTGCCGAAGCGGAGTCTTTCCTCTCCTCCAAGAGCTGCCTAGCTTCGCCCGTCAGCCAGCATACAGCAGACTTATAAAATGGGCGTCCAATATCCCCCCTCTGGTGCAGCATATGCGGATAAAGCCTGATTCGAAGATGCCCGAGGCGGTCGGGCTCGTAGTTTCGTGGCTAGTCATCAGCATCTGCTTCTCAATCGGCGTCCTGTTCAGCTACCCTGAATACTTCTACTACATCTTCGCGCTGACCGGGCTCTCCGCAGGCCTTGGGTTCATACTCCACGAGCTGGCGCACCGCACATTGGCAAGGCGCTATGGCTGCTACGCCGTCTACAAGGTATGGCCGTGGGGGATCATCCTCTCCCTGGTGATGGCGATCCTCACGCAAGGCGGCCTCATCTTCGCGGCGCTCGGCGCCGTCTACATCACGCCGATGGTGATCCTTCCGAACATGGACAGGCGCGACATACTGAAGATCTATGGGCACATATCCCTGGCTGGCCCATTCATGAACCTGATTCTGGCAGTCGTCTTCTATTCGATCTCCCCGATGTCCGGCTTCATAGGCGAGCTAGCATCGTACGGCTTTGTAATCAACCTCTGGCTCGCAGCTTTCAACATGATCCCCGTGCCCCCGCTCGACGGCTCTAAGGTGTTTGCCTGGTCAAAGCTGATATGGGCAATCATCGCCATACCGACCTGGCTGTTCGTGCTCCTCTTCTGAGCATGGGCGTGTCCTCACAGGACCGTTCGGCAAAGCCAATAAGGGTCAATCTCATAGTTCAATATGGTGTAGCAGATGACTGGCATCGACTATGAACTCGATCTGCTGAGCAGGCTCGTCTCGATTAACACCGATGTCTCAAAGAAGACCGGCTACTCGGAATGCGCAAACCTCATCGCCAAGGAGATGAAGGCTGTTGGGCTAAAGGTTGACATATACGACCCCGTGGCGAAGACCGGCGACGGGAAGCCCCGGCCTAACGTGGTCGGTACTCTTGACGTCGGCGCCAAGAAGACGATAGGGCTGATAACCCACTACGATGTCGTGCCGCCGGGGGAAGGGTGGAAGCACAACCCCTACAAGCTCACCGTCGAGGGCGACCGGGCCTATGGGCGCGGAGCCGCCGATGACAAGTCCGCTATTGCCGCATCCCTGGGCGCGCTGAGGCTGCTTGGCAAGAACGCAAAGTACAACGTCATACTGGCCACCTCCCCAGACGAGGAGACCGGCGGCGTGTGGGGGATCGGCTACCTCATGAGGGACATCAAGCTCAAGCTGGATTGCGGGGTCGTCGTAGACTCGATGCCTAACATGGTAACTATAGGCGCCTGCGGCCGGATCACCGGCGAGATCAGGGTCTTCGGCAAGCAGGGCCATGCGGGCTACAACCACCTCGCCGACAACCCGATACCAAAGCTGGCGCGGCTGCTGGTCGAGCTCGAGGGCTTCGTGAAGCAGAGGGAACAGAAGCTCTCCGCCATCGATGCCCCTCCGATGTCGCCCAAGAAGAAGCTCTGGGGCCGGATATCCTTCACGATCATAGGCGGCGGCGAGAAGGAGAACGTCGTGCCCGCGGCAGCATGGACCCGCTTCGACCTCCGGCTCCTGCCAGACGAGGAGGCGCTTGAGGCGAAATCTGAGCTCCTGACATACTTCGAGCAGGCCAGGGAGAAGCTGGGCATAAACGCGGAGCTGACATACGACTACGAAGACCTGGGCTTCATCACGGCGACATCCACGCCTTTCGTGAAGGCCTTCTCTGAGGCCACGTCATCGGTCTTCGGGTCTCCCCTGCCGCTAGCTGCATCGCTGGGGGGCGACGACGGCAAGTTCCTGTCCGAGCGCGGGATACCTGTGGTCAGCTATGGCGCGATAGCGGACGACACTCAGTTCCACGGAACCGACGAGTTCGTCTACCTTAAGGACATAGCGAGCCTCAGGGACGTCCTGGTCAGGCTGATAGGATAGTTTTTTAATGCCTGACCCCAAACCAACAATAACCGCCCCATTCTCGGGTCGGCTTATTGAGTGGCGTGATTGACCATGCTTCCCAAGGTCATTATACATAATTCAATCAGCTTGGATGGTTCTCTCACGGGCTTTGAAGCGGATTTGGGTGCCCATTACGGCATAGCAGGGGACTACAAACCGGATGCCCACCTCATAGGCTCCAACACAGTGAGGGCCGGCGCAGAACTCTATGGGGCCATCCCCCCTGAGGAAAGCTCCGACTTCAAGAAGGTGAAGAGGAGCCCAACCCTCCCATACTGGGCGATAATTGACAGCACGGGCTCGCTCACAGGCAAGCTCCATACCTGCAGACGCTTTGAATACTGCAGGGGCGTCATAGTGTTCCACTCCGCATCCACACCACAAGAATACATCGCCCATCTCAAGGAGCGAGAGTACGATCATCACGAGTCAGGGGAAGACAAGGTGGACCTGAAGAGGGTGCTGGAGACCCTTGCCTCAAGATACGGGGTCAAGAGAGTCCTGACGGACACCGGCAGGATCTTGAGCAACCTGCTCCTTGAGCAGGGGCTGGCCTCCGAGGTGAGCCTCTTGGTCCACCCGGTCATAGTCGGCGAGAAGTCTTACCCTATGTTTAGGGGACTCCGCGGAGGCTTCCAGATGAAGCTAATAAAGGAAGAGAAGCGCCCTCACGGGCTTGCCTGGCTCGTTTACAGGGTCGTGAAGGCAACGGGCAACCCTTAGATTGGCAATCAAAATGCAGCAGCTCAGATCTATCAAAGGAAACAGTTGAAGTGACACCTAGAACCGGATCCGCGCGCCACTTGTAGAATGGGAAGGGAGCGAATTGTTGGACCTTGTCATCAAGGCTCTTACAGTCTTTGGATTGGGGGTTCTGGAGATCTTCGCTGCGGTCCCGGCTGGTTTCCTCCTTGCTTTGGACCCATTGATCATATTCTCAGCCTCATGCTTGGGGGGCATTGCAGGGGTTGTCTTGGTAGCATTTGTTGGGGGGAGGATCAGACGGTGGCTGCTGAGGATAAGGGGCGGGGAGGACAAATCGAAGGGGCCCGGGAGGGCTAGGAGGATATGGGAGAGGTACGGGGTCGTTGGTTTTGGTCTCGCCGGTCCCATCCTGTTTGGAGCCCCCCTCTGTGCGGCTTTAGGCATCGCCTTGGGAGGCGACGGGAAAAGGGTCTCGCTGTGGGTCTCCTTGGGCGTCATAATGTGGAGCGCCATATTGACTGCAGGGATGGCGCTGGGCATCTTCTCTGCGACCCTCCTTTTTTAGGCATCTTTCCCTCCCGACCAGCTGGGTTTGGGGATAGTTTTTTAATCTCCTTCAGCCCTTCTATTTTCATGAAGCCGTTCCTCATCATAGCTACCATCAACGAGCTTAACAACCTGAAAGGGCTGACCGAGGAATTCAGGGCGACCGGAACCCGCGTCGTGGTCGTCGACGAGGGCAACGCCGCCGTAAGGGGGAGGAACAGCCGTATACTGAGCGGAATCCCTACCGATTACTATGGCCCGACCGAGCGCATCGCCTGGTTCAAGGCGCGGTTCGGGGAAAATTTCGAACGCTACCTCTCCGTCATCCCAGAGCGGGCGCACGCCGAGACCTCCTTCGGCTTCCTTATCGCCCTCGAGCAGGGGGCGGACTTCGTCGTCGAGCTGGATGACGACGTCTTCATCAGCAGCCTCATCACAGGGCACCGGGAGAGCCTCTTCGAGGAGGGCGGCGTGACCGTTTCCTCGCCCTCAAGGTGGTACAACTCCCTCGACGTGATTACTATGGACGCCCCTGGCCGGTTCTTCCCCCGCGGGCACCCATACTCCTGCGCGCAGAGGGCCGAGAAGTACGCGTGGCGGAGCTCCGGCGGCAGGTGCGTCGTGAACATGGGGCACTGGATTGGGAACCCTGACTTCGACGCGCTGACGATCCTTTACAACGGCGGCCTCGACGGCAGGTGCGGGGTCAAGGGGCTCTCCCTCAACCGGGAGAAGGTGATAGTCGATAAGGGGACATACTTCGCCGTCTGCAGCATGAACACCTCGTTCGTCCCCAAGGTCATACCAGCCTTCTACCAGCTCTACATGAACGTCATGGGCGTCGACAGGTTCGACGACATATGGTCCGGCATATTCGTGAAGCGCATCGCTGACCACCTCGGGGACAAGGTCTGCCTGGGCAAGCCCGCCGGGACGCACGACAAGCGGCCCCGCAGCGTCTTCAAGGACCTGAGGAAGGAGATGGACGGGATGATACTCAACGAGACTGTCTGGCAGATGGTCGACGGCGACCTGACCGGGAAGACCTACGCGGATGCATACTTGTCGATGACCGGGCTCCTAGAGAAGGGCATACGGGCCATAGCCGACGAGACCTACCGCAAGTTCATGGCGCTCCAGGTAGAAAAGATGCGCCTCTGGGTCGAGGTTGTCGATAAGATCTGATCGGGGCCTCCTGTTTCCCCACTTTTCCCCCTGCCCCATGCACCGGGCATTCCCAGAACCTCAAGCGTTATTTATCAGGCGGGACAGAGGGGAAAACGATGCATATGAAAATACTCCTCCCCCTTGACGACTCGGAGTTTGCCGAGAAGAATCTGGCTTACATAAAGCCCTTTGCGAAGTCTATGGGCGCAGAGCTATCCCTGCTCAGGGTGGTGCTGATCCCCACCATGACCCCTGACTCGATGAACTACGCCCCCATGGTGACCGAGGCCGAGGAAGTGATAAAGAAGCAGAAATCCTCACTCGAGGCAGACGGATTCAAGGTCTCCGCAAAGGTAGTGACCTGCTATGGAAAGGTCGGTCCCGTGATCAACAACGAGGCAAAGAAGCTTGGCGTCGACATGATCGCCATCGGAGCCCGCGGAAAGAGCGTCGTCCGGAACCTCTTCCTCGGAACAGTAGCTGATGACGTGGCGCACAACGCAAGCTGCCCTGTGCTTATCATCCGGCAATAGTGCTGCCGATCAGGCGGGGCACGCCATCTGCCCCCTCCGCAGGTCGAGGACCCTCTTCGCCTTGTGCATGGTTCTCGGGAGCGTCCCTAAAGGGAGGACCTCCACGTCGAACCTTATGCCGACCACCGACTTCAGCTCCACCTCGAGCCTGCGCCTTATCTCTTCAACATCGCCGCAGCACGCCTCCGTCTTGACCGCGACGCCATCCATGTACTCCTCTCCCCTGTTGACCACGATCTGATACTCGTTCGACAGCTCGGGGATCTTCCGGAGGACCTCCTCCACTTGGGACGGGTAGAACTTCACACCCTTGGCTATGACCATGTCGTCCGTCCTCCCGGTTATGCCCTTCAGCCTCAAGTGCGTCCTGCCGCACGCGCACCTCTCGCCCTCATAGCTCGTCTCGTCCCCCGTCCTGAACCTGAGCATGATCTGCCCCTCCCTCTTCAATGTGGTCAGCACCAGCTCCCCCTTCTCCCCCTCGCCGACCTGCTCGCCGGTCTCCGGGTCTATCACCTCGGGGAGAACGTAATCCTCGAGGACGTGCAGCCCTGCCTTCTCCTCGCACTCGGTCGCACAGGGCGCCCAGATGTCTGCTATGCCGTAGTAGTCGTAGCAGTCCGCCGCCCACGCCTCCTCGATCTTCCTCTTCGTCGACGGTATGGACCCTCCTGGTTCGCCCGCCACTATTACCTTCCTTATGCTGAGCCCTGCCGGATCCATGCCCGCCTCCCTCGCCTTCTCGCTCAGGTGGAGCATGAATGAAGGCGTCCCCCATATGAACCTCGGTCTGTATGCCTTTATGACCATCAAATGCCTGTTCGTATCCATCACGCCGGCCGGAATGGCTGCCGCGCCCAGCCTCTCCGCCCCCAGCAGGCAGAGGCCGCCCACGAAGAGGCTCATGTTTAGCGCGTGGTGATAGATGTCCCCAGCCCTCATCCCAACGCCCCAGAACTGCCTCGCCATCGACTCCTTCCATGCCTCGATGTCGTTATGGGTGAAGACCGACGCTGTCGGCACCCCCGTGGTCCCGGACGACGCATGGATCCTGACTATTCTGTCATTGGGCACAGCGATGTGGTCCCCGAACGGAGGGCACTGCTCCTGCCTCTCCCTCTCGAACTTCTTGTTCACAAACGGGAGCTTCCTGATGTCCCGGAGCGTCCTTATGCTGTCAGGGTCAAAGCCGGCGCTCCGCATCACCCTGCCGTAGTAGGCGCTGTTGTGGTAAGCAGAATGGACCGTGTGCCGCAGGAGGCGAAGCTGGAGTGCCTCCAGCTCATCCCTTGGGAGCGTCTCTATCTCCGGGGCCCAGTATTTACTTGACACCTTGCCGACCTCCACGCAACACAATGCCTAATAAAATATGTCGAATAATATAAATCTGCCGAGCAATAAAATAACTGTAGGTTATAAAACTATGCCGATGGCGAGGGCGAGCGCCGTCACTATGGCCACTGCGCATACCACGCCGATGAGTATCGCCACAAGCGCCCTCTTCCACTCCATGCCGAACAGATAGGCGACGACGCTACTGGTCCATGCGCCGGTCCCAGGCACCGGAACCGCGACGAAGAGCACGAGCCCAAGGAAGCCATACTTCTTAACCTGCTCGCCGGTCCTCCTCCGCAGCGACTCCAAATACCTCACGACGAGGCGCTTCAGCGGGTTCGAGTCGTCCCTCCGCATCACCCATCCCTCTGCAGCCTTCAGGAAGAGGAGCAGGAACGGCACCGGCAGGCAGTTCCCGATAAGAGTCACGAGCAGCACCGTTGGCAAGTCGATCCCGGTAACTATGCCGTAGGGTATCGACCCTCTGCACTCCACGATGGGGGATATCGCGAGGATGAAGACGTTGAACAGCTGGTAGAGGTCCGCCATCGATATTCGCCTTGCAAGCGCGCACCCATTTCGGATGGACAGTGATATCTTCAGGCATCCACCTTAAAGAGATTCCGCGCCCCTGAAAAGGGACCATTACGACTCCCATTACAGATTTATATCGTCCGCGCCGAGATTAAAGGTGTGAAAAGGTTTCATGAGAACCCTAATTCTAGCAGGCGGATACGCTAAGAGGCTCTGGCCACTGACCTTGGACACGCCAAAGCCGCTCCTCCCGATGGGAGACGGAACCATACTCGACTTCATCATCGCCAAGATTGCGCCCCTCAAGCCGGAGGAGATCATAATCTCGACGAACAGGAAGTTCGAGTTGAAGTTTGCCGAATGGATAGCCCTCCGTGGCCTAAAGAACGCCAGAGTGGTCCCGGAGCCGTCGTTGAGCGAGGAAGAGAAGCTGGGTCCGACGAAGGCCATCCGCCTCATAATGAAGGACGCCGTACCCGACGACTACATCATAGCCGCAGGCGACAACCTCTTCTCGCTCGACATGGTCAAGATGGCCGGATTCCTAAAGAAGGTCCGATCGCCCGTCGTTGCCCTCTATAACGTCAGCAGCAAGGAGCTCGCGAGGAAGTACGCATGCGTCTCCATCGATGGCGCCTCCAAGATCATCGGATTCGAGGAGAAGCCGGAGTGCCCGAAGTGCCTCCTTGTCTCCACCGGGATCTATGCAATGCCGTGGGCGAGCATCTCAAGGGTTGAGGAGTACCTCTCCAAGGGAAACCCGCCGGACCCCATCGGCAAATTCATCGGATGGCTAGCCGAGACGGAAGGCGCCTACGGTTACCCGTTCAAGGGATACTGGTACGACATAGGGTCCATCGAGTCGCTGAAGGAGGCGCAGGAGACGTTCAGGCGCAAGTCCTTCAGGGCAAGGATTTAGGCCGGCGCGAGAGCAGCCCGGTGCCCGCTCACCTGGCGCACTAGACCTTCCCCAGCGTCTCCTGGAACCAGTTCAGCGTCATCGCGAGCCCGTCCCTGATGCCAACCTTCGCCTTCCACCCCATCTCGAGCTCAGCCTTCAGTACGCTGGGCTGGGTCAGCTCGACGTCTCCGCGCCACGACACCCCTCCTTGGGCATGGACCTGGACGTCATGTAGCCCGAGTATGCCGAACATCATCTCTGCCACCTCGAAGACCGTATACGACTCGCCCAGTCCTATGTTGTACGCCTCCCCTCTGCACGGCGACCTCTCCGCGGCCATGATGAACGCGTCAACCGTGTCGTCGATGTAAAGATAATCCTTCTTCTGGTTCCCGGAGCCGAGCAACTCGAGGCGCTTCGGATCCCGCATCAGCTTCCTGTAGAGGTCGATCATCAGACCCTTGTTGGTTCCCGGTCCGTAGATGTTGAAGAGCCTCAGTATCACCGTCGGCACCCCTAAGAGCTCGCTGTAGGTCCTGCAGTAGTTCTCCGCAGCCGTCTTCGAGACGCCGTAGAACGAGAACGGGAGCAGCGGTGCGCCCTCCGGGGTCGGAACCTTCACCGACCTGCCGTAGACGACCGACGACGACGCGAAGACGACCTTCGCCCCCTGCTCCTTGGCCGCCATCAGGACATTATGAGTCCCGCCGACATTGATCTCCATGTCTGCCTGCGGGTCCTCCGTAGACTTGGGGACGCTGGACTGCGCGGCGAGATGGTATATCAGCTCGCAGCCCTCTGCGGCCCCTTTGACCGCCGCCAGGTCCCTGACGTCTCCCCTTACCAGTTCGACTGCGCCCGTGCTGATGTAACGCGCAATGTTGGAGAGGTCGCCCGTCGAGAGGTTGTCGAACACCCTCACGAAGTCTCCCCTCTTAATCAGCCGGTCGACTATATGGGGCCCTATGAAGCCCGCCCCTCCGGTTACCAGGACTTTCACATCGGACACCTTTTCGATTAAGTCTATTTGATCTCATATTAAAAATACCTCCCTCCGCATAAAGTATTAATTCGTCGGCACGCAATCTCACCCAAGGACAATCATCAAGGGAGGTGCCCCGATTGAAGTACTTCACTAGCCCATACAACTTCATCCAGCAGGACACGCGGAAGGTGAAGATATACGATACGACCCTCCGCGACGGCGAGCAGACGCCGGGCGTGAAGTTCTCGAGGGAGCAGAAGGTGGCCATTGCCCGGAAGCTGGATGAGCTTGGGGTGGACTCGATCGAGGCCGGATTCCCCGTTATATCGGAATACGACGAGGCCGCCGTGAAGGCGGTCGCATCCGAGCGTCTCGACGCCGACGTCATATGCCTCTGCCGCGCCAAGCAGAAGGACATCGACGCCGCGCTGAGGGCGGGCGTGGACGGCATCATCGTCTTCCTCGCCGTATCGGACCTCCATCTTAAGTACAAGCTTCACACCGATCTGGCGACCTCCGTGGCAATGGCCGGGGACGCAATAGACTATGCCAAGAGCCACGGCGTGTTCGTCCAGCTCTCGGCGGAGGACGCGACCCGCACCTCCATAGGGAACCTGACCGCGCTATTCAACGCCGCCAAGGAACGCGGCGCCGACCGGCTGGGAATAGCCGACACGACCGGCTGCATAAGGCCGCAGGGCATGCGCTACCTTGTCGAGAAGCTGCGCAAGAACTTCGACATCGAGCTCTCCGCCCACTGCCACGACGACTTCGGGCTTGCGGTGGCGAACTCGCTGACGGCTTACGAGGCCGGGATCGACGCTCTCTCGCTATCCGTCAACGGGCTGGGGGAGCGGTGCGGGAACGCCTCGCTGGAGGAGGTCGTCATGTCCCTCTACGCGCTCTACGGCGTCGACATGGGCTACAAGACCTCCGTCCTCAAGGAGCTCTCGGAGATGGTCTCGAAGTACTCCGGGATACCTATACCGATCAACAAGGCGATCGTCGGACCGAACGCCTTCAGGCACGAGTCCGGCATACATGTCGCCGCAGTCATCAAATGCCCCTTCACATACGAATCTTACGAGCCACAGGCAGTCGGGCAGGAGCGGAGGCTCACCTTCGGGCGCCACTCCGGATCCGAGGGCGTCAGGGAGAAGCTTAAGTCCATGGGCATGCAAGTGACCGATAAGGAGCTCGCCGAAGTAATCAAGGCGCTCAAAACCATGCCCGTCGACGCAAGCCCGATAGACAATGGCGGACTTCTCGCATTCGTAAATGCGGTTCTGAACCGGAAAGGTTGAGGTGCGAAGATGGCGCTCTCGCTGCACAAGGTGGCAAGCAAGAAGAAGGCAAGGGTAGCCATAGGGCTGGACACATCGCAGGAGTCTGCCGAGAAGGTCATCAACTCGGCGCTCTTCGCGAAGAGGGAGGGATACATCGAGCCGGTTCTTGTCTCAGGCAACGACGTGGGCCCGGAGATCGACAAGGCCAAGGTCGTCGGAACCGAGATGCCGCTCGTCGTCGAGCAGAACCCCGAGACCGTCTTCATCAGGATGATAAGGGACGGGGCAGTGGACGCGGGCGTCAGGGGAAACCTGAGCTCGAAGAAGGTCATTCCGCTCCTCAGGTCGGAGTTCCTCGTGGACAACCTGTGCAGGGTGTCGGTCCTCGAGGTCGCCAACCGGCTCGTCCTGCTCGCACCGGTGGGCATTGAGGAGGGGGAGACCATGAACGAGCTCGTGGCGATATCCGAGAACTGCGAGGAGCTCGCGTCAAAGCTGGAGATGCCCCTGAACGTAGCAGTCCTCTCCGGAGGCAGGCTCGACGACTATGGGCGCAGCGCCAAGGTGGACAAGCTGCTCTCCGACTCGAAGGCGCTCACGTCCTCGCTCGAGGCCCTCGGATTCAAGGTGGCCAACTACGGCATCGAGATCGAACGCGCACTCGCGGACGGCGTGACGATGCTCATTGCCCCGGATGGGATATTCGGAAACTTCATCTTCAGATCGATGGCGCTCATAGGCGGCATAGAGAGCTACGGCGCCGTCGCCACGGCGCTCCCGCGGGTATACATCGACACCTCAAGGGCGAAGGGGAGCTTCCTGCTTCCCATGATACTCGCCGGCGCACTCAGCAGGCAATGAGTCCGTCTTACACTGTGGAGGTCTAAACCATGAGTGTGAAACGAAAGACTTGGACCGAGAAGCTCAACGACAGCAAGGACCTGCCAAAGGTCGTCAAGATAGATGGGAAGATGACCCGGCGGTGGGGTGAGGGGACTGTCGTCATACCCGCCCCGATAGAGGTCAACGAGCTGATGTCGATGGTCCCAAAGGGCAAGGTCACCACCATCAATGAGATAAGGCAGGCGCTCGCCAAGAAGCACGGAGCAACGATAGGGTGCCCCATAACGACCGGGATCTTCGCGTGGGTCGCCGCAAATGCCGCAGAGGAGGCCAAGCAGAAAGGCGCCTCAGAGGGCACCCCATACTGGAGGACGCTGAAGAGCGGGGGGACTATTAACGAGAAATACCCCGGGGGCGCAGAGTCCCAGAAGCGGCTGTTGGAGGCAGAGGGCCACTCCGTTGTCAAAAAGGGGAAGAATCAGGCTGTCCAGGGCTTCGAGAGCAAACTCTTTAATTTCTAAAAGATGCGCAGGCTAAGCATTTTAATAACTGAAAGGCTATTGCCCACGATGACAAAAAGGAGTCCGGGGACGCCGGAAGCTGAACAGGCGGCTGAAACGCATCTGCCGATGCGCCAAGACCCTAAGCTCAGCACGCCTGCGCGCCCCTCCGCGCCCCGGACATTTATGCAGTGCTACGCCTCAATCTGCCGTCTGGCCCTGCGCCTCCCCGTTGAACTTGGTCGCGAACTTGCTCTTCCCGCCAATGGCATTGGGGCCGCGCTCGCCCGTCCTTATCCGGATGCACTCTTCCAGCGGGACCACGAAGATCTTCCCGTCGCCTATGCTCCCAGTGTTCGCCGCCTTGAGGATGCCGTCGATCACCACGTCTGTGAAGTCGTCATTGACGGCGATCTCGATCCTCAGCTTCGGGAGCAGGTAGACGTCCTTCTTAATGCCCCTGTAGCTGGCGACATAGCCCCTGGTCTCGCCGCATCCCTTCGCCTTGGACACGCTCATCCGGAAGACCTCCCTTGCGCTTAGCTCCTTCTTGACGTCCTCCAGCTTCTCCGGCTTGATGTATGCGATTATCAGCTTCACCGCGATCACCCCCTCAAGACGGAACCTCGAAGTCCGGATAGGCCACCGTGCCATGCTCCGATATATCGAGACCCCTGGTCTCCTCCTCCTCGCTGACCCTGAGCCCCATGGCCTTGTCTATGATCTTGAAGACGATGAACGAGCTAGCGAAGACGAAGGCGAAGACCGATGCGACCCCCAGTGCCTGCACCCCCAGCTGTGCCAGCCCGCCGCCGAAGAGGAGCCCACTCGCGCCGCCCGTGTATGTGGCATCCGCGAAGATGCCTACCATGAGCGTCCCGAATGCGCCGCCCACGCCATGGACCGATACCGCACCGACCGGGTCGTCAATCCGGAGCACCCTGTCTATGAAGTCAACGGAGAGCACGACAAGGACGCCTGCTATGAGCCCTATTATGAGGGCACTAGCCGGGCTGACGCTAGCGCAGCCTGCAGTGATGGCCACTAGCCCCACGAGGAGGCCGTTTATGGTCATGCCGACGTCCGGCTTGCCGCTCCTTATCCACGACGTCGCCATGGCCGCAATCGCTCCGCCGGCAGCCGCTATGTTTGTGGTGATCGCGATCGTCGCTATGCTTGGAACCGACGCAGACGCGGTGCTGCCAGGGTTGAACCCGAACCACCCGAACCACAGCACAAGCGCCCCTATCGTCGCAAGCGTGATGCTGTGACCGGGGATGATGTTGACCTTGCCGTTGAAGTATTTGCCGATCCTCGGGCCGAGGACCATGGCACCCGCAAGCGCCGCCGCTCCCCCCACGAGGTGCACGACGGTGGAGCCCGCGAAGTCGATCATCCCGAGGTCGAAGAGCCAGCCGCCTCCCCATATCCAGTGGGCGACAAAGGGGTAGATCCCGGCAAGGACGACTGCCGTGAACAGCAGGTAGGCCGAGAACTTGATCCTCTCGCCGACTGCGCCGGAGACTATGGTAGCTGCAGTCGCGGCGAACATCGTCTGGAAGACAAAGAACGCATACGTCGTGACGTTCGTGCCCGTCCATATGTCGCCGGTCGAGATCGCGTTGAGCAACGGAAAGTCTGCAATGC
>MAGS01000015.1 GCA_001717005.1 Candidatus Methanomethylicus mesodigestus
GCGTAACCTCGCGGAATCATTGGAAGTGTCAGGATGCAGAATATAGAGAAAGTCTCTATATTCTGCTGACACTGTGTTAATGCCTGTTCGGTTGTCAAAGAACACTTTTTACCCGTTTCCGCTGTTCCCTCATCCAAAGGAAACTGCCTTTGCCCCCACTGTCATCCTCTCCGCTTCCGTCCACATCCTCGGCTTCTCCGTCGCCTTCAGATACAGCGGGTGCTTCGGCTGCCCTTCCCCCGTCAATCCCAGGTGATGCACCTTCCCGCCCGTGCCGTCCATCGCCGCGAGCATCCTAAGGACCTCGTCACCTCTCCCCTTATGGGCCCCATGATTACCCCAGGCGGTCACGATGAGACCCGCTTCGCTGGCGATCTTCGTGATATACAGGTCGTTCTCATCCCCCACGGGATCCTCGAGCTTGTACAGCATCTGAGGGTTTGTCGACCTGTACGCGAAGATGTTCATCATCACCATCCCGCCGTATCCCCAGTCGCTCGCGAACTTGATGCACCTCGTCACGGTGGGGTCGTTCTTTCGCTCGTCCGCGGTGGACGGGTTGAGACCCACGAACATGACGAAGGGCTTCTTCTCGCTCCAGATCCTGTGGAGTGTGTAACGGTACTGCCGGCAGGGTGAGAACAGGGCGTCAACGCGCATTGGCCGCGGCCTCCATTTCCGCCATTTCCTTCTTGTACTCTTTCTTCCATTCCGGTATCTTTTCTTCGGGCATCTGGTCCGCGTGTTCCTCACAGTACGGGACGTTGTCTATATCGAAGGTAAAATACGTCGGTTTCCCGCATATGACACATTTCGTCAGGGGGTCGAAGGCCTTATCGTTGAACATCCCGCACTTCATGCAGAAACCACACCCGTTCGTGTGTCTGCGTCTCTCGTACGCGGGATGGTCACAGGCCTTGTAGCGCACGTACAGGTCCCAGGTCTTCTTCTCTGCCTCCGCTATCGTCTTGCCCTCGCCCCGGATAAAGGTCCCTCCCGGGATGATGTCGTTGGGGAAGGCCTCGAAGAAGGCGGTTATGTAACTGACGTTTTCGGAGATCTCCCGGAGCGGTTCGCTGGACCCGAACACCTTCTCGAGGGAGCCGGAGGCCATCACGATCCCGTTGCTCCCACACTGGACAAGACAGTCTTCCGGCCAGGGGAAGACGCACTCGTACGGATCTTCAAAGGTCCTCCTGGCATATTTGGGTTTGCCGTTGACGGCGCGTTTGAATTCATTCAGCACCTTCCCGGTCCTCTCCAGGGTCTCCTTGTCTACAATCTTCTCCCCGCATACATCGCAGGCGTAGACGACATAGTCGGGGACGACCATGGTCCTGCCTTTGTACTCGAAGGATTCTTCCAGCACTTCCCGCGTGAGCTTCCCCTTGCCGCATATGGGGCATCTTTCGTTCTGCATCGTCTATTTCTCCTTCCGGATGGCCGTCATTGACAAGGGCTTGAGCACTGCAAGGACCTGTCCGTAGATCCCGTCCAGCTCTGACCGCCCGGCAATATCCCGCTCGGAGCGATCGCCGTAGATCACCGTGGCGGAACCGTGCGGGAGCGTTGGCCTTATCTCAACGATACGGCCCCGGTGATGGCCGGCCTCCCTCTCACGCACGTAATAATATCCCCAGGCGATATCCTCCTCGCCGTCCACCGCCCGCATCACCACCTGGTCCCCGTATGCAATGACAGGAGGATACTCTTCCGTGGTGATGACAGTCAGCTCCAATCGGGCATTTCTCAAAACACCGACGTTGGGGTTGGTGGCCATGACCATGGGAACACCCTCGTCCATTGCGTCCAGATGCCCCGGTCGGTCTTTATCCTGGAAATAGACGATCTCGGGTACGCGCCAGGGAAGCGGATGGCGCTGGTCGAGAAGGAGATGGTCCAGGGAAACGCCGTGCCGCAGGGCCGCCTCAACAATGGCGCCATACGGAGACGTACCGCGGGCACGCCAGTTGGATACGGTATTCTGGGCCACGCCTAACCATCGGGCTAGTTCCAGGTCTGTTCCAATACCCAGACGGCTCTTGACCGCATTTATGATCTCCGATGTGACCAGTGCGGGCTTCGCGCCGCTCATGACCTCTTCTCTCCTTCCGGTCGGGATGTCCTCTCCGTCACGTCCTTTACATCGAACTCGATCTTCTCCGTCACGTAGACCTTCCCGGTTTTCTTCACACATGTCTTCACCGTGCCCGGGGCATTGCTCGCCATCCACCACGTTGCCCCCTGCACGGGGCCGCTGTACGTGAAGAACCCATGGAAGCAGATGAGCCCCTCATGTGCCTTCGCGTCCTGCGCCCGTTCGACCTGCACCCTGGAGATGCCTCCCCAGGAGAGGTTGCGCGGGTTGGTGTCCCTGATGAAGTCCATGGCGGCGAAGAGGCTCTTCTGGGGGTCCGCGGCCTTCGGGACCGGCCTCTCCTCGAGGAGCTCCACCATCGCGGCCGTGTTTCCTTTCAAGGCCACGTTGACGGCATGGCACGCCACGCTGTAGGCGTTCTTCGGTTTGAGCACCTTGTCGTCATTCTCCGGATCTCCCCCGCAGCTGTTGAGGAACATCATGATTGCCACGAGAATCATTATTAGCAGAATCGTACGCAGTCCGTTCATCTTCAAATGTCGCCCTCCAAATGGGTACGGTATCGTGGTCTCCCGGATCACTTCGCCTGTTTCTTCTTTGTGTTTCCCTTCGAGTGCTTCGAGGAACCAAAGGGGTTCTTCTTGGCCGCCTTTTCCCTGTCTACTTTCTCCTTTGCCCTCATTTCCGCCAGTTTGTCCGTACCTGACGGGCTCAGGCACCTGCCGATACTGCCGGCCTGGCAGACCGTTCCGTCAAACCACGTGACACCGGTGAAGTCTGTATCACCGGCGAATGCAAGCGTGCTGATGCCATCAGGCAGTTTCGCACCCGTGAAGTCCACACCTGCAAAGCTCTTCACGGTTACCAGGTTGACACCGGCGTTGAACGTTGTCCCCCTGAACTTCACGTTGGAAAGATCAGCATAGCCGAAGTCAAAGAAACCTACGTAACGGACCCTGCCCGAGGGCTTCATCGTGATGGCGGTGCCGAGGACGGCATCGGAGAAGTCCGCGCTGGTAAGGTCTGTATCCCTGAAGCTTCCCCCGTGGATATGAGCCCGGACGAATTTCGTCCCCCGGGCAAACCCCTGCTGGAAATCGAAGTTGCACATCTTCGCGCCCGTGAAGTCCGCCCCGGACATATCGGCCTGTTTCACAGGGGTCATGTGGTGGAAGATCCTCCCCCGATTGTATGAGCACTGGTTGTAGCCATGGACCGTGCGCTGGAAATTGTTCTCTTCTTCTGTGCGCCATGAGGCCGGGATGAACTTTGTTTTCCAGTCCTTCTCATCGGGCACCGCCATGACGAAACCCTTGAGGTCGNCTCCAGAGCCGATCCATCATCGTCGACATGTCCTGGCTCTTCAGGAAGAGGCTTTCCAGCGCCTTCCATTCCCGCACAAACGGTTGCCACCGCGGGATCGCGTTTCCTACCTCGTGGAGTCTTTCCTTCCATTCAGGGATGAACTCAAGGAGGCGATAACACCTCCCGAAATCCCCGGCGTCCTTCGGCACATCGTGGATGAGAAACCCAGAGACGCCATGGGCGCCCATTTCCACCTGGCCCGTCATCACGGCCCAGATAGCTATGGATGAGATGCCCGTGTCACCTCCGATGATCCAATGGAGGGCCCTCTTCTCCTCGTCCGGGAAGTACGGCCGGCAGGAAGGCTCGAAGCCGGCGAACATGCCTCCTCCTGCTTTATGCCGACGGAGCTCGGCGGCCACTCTCCAACCCTGGTCCGTCAACCTGAATCGTGGATTCACAGCCGTGCCTTCGTTGACGAGGAGGCCTTCACTTTCCAGGTCATCGGCACAGTCCCAGTCGCTATGGCCGGGCAATGTCTCTCCGCCCTTGAGGATCGTCGGGTATTTTACGCCATCTGCACGCAGGCGCCTTGCATCGGGCTTTCCTCCGCGATCGACACACACGGTCTCGATGTACGCGAAAGTGCCCCAGTGATCTTTTCCGAATTTATCTATCGTGACAGGTTCCGGCATGATGGATCCTCCTTTTCTTTTTCTTCTTCCTTCTCTCCCGCCTGGAGGCCTTTGAGCTGTCCCTCGAGGTCCTTGATCCTGTTCTCCAGCTTCTCCACGTACCTGAAGATGAACTTGAAGTCCGCTTTCTCCAGCAGCGTGTTACAGGCTTCCCAGAACCGCTGGAACATGGGAGGGACCAGTGTGTTGCACCGAGGTCTGTCGCTGATCATCTGCTCCAGGCAACGGATCCTGTCACGGAGCTGTTCCACGGTCTCGCTGGCACCGGCAGTGTCGGCATCCCGTTCCGTCGACGGGGCCACGGACCCGTTTCCGGGTATTTCCTCCAGTACGGCCTTCGTGTGGTAATCCTGGAGGCGGATATCCGGGCATGGGTAGTACGACTTTATAGCCGCGATGTAACCGCGGGCGAAGCTCAGGGAAACGGCGCTGGCTCCAACAACCGTGTGCCAGGCCACGTCGCTCTTGTTTCTCAGCATGACGGTATACCGACGATGTGTTGAGCTCATGGTTTTACCTCCATTGTGCACCACGCCTCCAGGACGAGGTCCGGATGGAACTCTCTGAACAAATCGAGGAGCTGCTCACGGACCGGGTCGTAGTGCATCCGCCCCATAACCATATCCAACGTGCTTTTGTTTTCCTTGTTCCTGGCGTTCACATCGGCCCCCTTCTCCAGCAGAAGCCGGACGATCGGGATATCGCTATAACGGCAGGCGATGTGGAGGGGGGTGTGTACCCATTCGTTCGTGGTCCGGGCGTTCACATCGGCGCCGTGCTCGATCAAAAGACGCACGAGGTCCGTGTAACCATGCAAACACACGATATGAAGTGGAGACCAGCCATCGCTGTCGCATACGTTAATGTCCGCCCCGGCCTCGAGCGCCTTTTTCACGTCCTCCAGATAGCCAAACCTGCAGTCCTCTATGAGTTGTCGTTCTTTCCTTTTCACGGTCAACCTCCCGGTCCTGAAGTACAGTACACCTCCATCACCTGCTCCGGGGCGTACTGGCGGAAGAGATCGAGGATCTCTTCGCGGGCAGTATCGTCTGGCGGGAATCGCAGTATCTTGTCAAGGGCTGTGTCGTCTATGGCGTCCTTTATACCGACCTCCGCCCCTTTCTCCAGCAGCAGACGGATAATGGCAGTACGCCCATGGGCGCATGCGGCGTGCAGCGGGGTGTAGCCGTGCCCGTCGACAGCGTTCACGTCCGCCCCCTTCTCCAGCAACAGCCGGACGAGGTCGGTGCGACCGTGGAAACAGGCCGTGTGAAGAGGGGTATCAGCGTTTTTGTCGTTGAGACACACATCCAATCCCAGATCCATGAACAGCTTTGCCACCTCTGTATGGCCATGCTGGCACGCCAGGTGGAGGGGAGTCTGACCCTGGTCGTTCTTCGTCTCCAGATATGCGCCATGCTTGATCAGGAATTGGATCACTTCCGGATCCTTCTGCTCCGCGGCGGCATGGAGAGGCTCGTTCCCGTTGGGGTCTCTCACCGACAAACCCACTATTCCTGAATCCATCAGCGCCTTGACCGTCTTGAGGTCCCCATGCTCGATCGCAAACATGAAGGGCGATGCCATGAGAACGGATAGCTGCGTCCTGTATGAGCGTTCACTTTCGGGTATTTCCTTGATACCGGCCTTTCCAGATATCCTGGGCTTCCGTGCCCGGGAAGGCCGTTGTCTCTCTGCGATGTTCCTGTCTTTCATAGGTCTAAACCTCCCGCTACGTATTTCTCCATGACGAGGTCGGGATGGAATTCCCGGAAAAGGTCGAGAAGCTCCTCGCGCTGGGAATACCAGATCGGGTCCCAAACACGGGTCTGTGCCAGTTTCAACGGGTCTGTGCCGTCCTGGTCCGTTATTCTCGGATCCGCGCCGTGGGAGAGGAGGAACCTGGCGATTTCGGGATATCCGTTGGCGCATGCTTCATGAAGAGGGGTGCTGCCATACTGGTCCCGCGCATTCACGTCCGCGCCGGTCCCTTCTTCGACGATGATCCTGGCCAGTTCAACATCGTTGTTCGAGGCGACCTCGTGGAGGGGGGTGGTACCGAATTTGTCCGGTATGTTCGGGCCCGCCCCGTGGGAGAGGAGAAAACGCGCCAGTTCGAAACGTTCAGCCTTGGCTGGATGAGGACGTTCAGTGTAGCGCTGACCCGCGGTGCACGCTATAAACAAAGCTGTACGGCCCCTGGGGTCCCGGATGTTGATATCGACCCCCAGGTCCAGGAAAGCCTGGATCCTTGCGATCCTGTCCGCTGCTTTCTTTATCTTCCGGGATTCAATGATGTCTCTGAAGGTTGTGTCGGACATTGCTCTTATGTCCCTTGTCCCTGGCCCGGGGGGATCTGCGTGCAATATGCCTCCATGACCAGTTCCGGATGGTGCTCGCGGTACCAGTCGATGATATCCTCCTTCACCGGGTCCTCACTGTTCCACGCCAAAAGCCGGTGGAGAGGGGTAAAACCATCGCTGTCTCTAATGGTCGCGTCCGCCCCGTGGTCGAGCAGCAGAGGGGCGGAGTTGATATAGCCGATGTCACTGCACGCGACATGGAGCGGGGTGCGGCCGTCCTCATTCAACCCGTTCACGTCCGCCCCGTGGTCGAGCAGCACCTGGGTGATGTCGGAATAGCCGTTCTCACAGGCCAGATGTAACGGTCTCCGCCCATCTACATCTGGTGTCTCCACATCCGCCCCGGCGTCGAGGAGGAGGCGGGCGATGTCGGTGTAGCCCTCGATGCATGTGATCTGCAGTAGATTCCACTCATGAGCGCTTGGAAGGCCGGCAATATCCACCCTGGCGCCGGCATCAAGAAGCATGCGGACGATGGCGGGGCGATTCTTGATACACGCCTCGTGCAAAGGAGTGCGGTCCATCACATTCCGCGCATTCACATCCGCGCCCATGCTTATAGCCCTCTTCGCCGCTCTGGGGTTGTCCGCCCAGATCGCCCGAAAAAGGTTGTCCTCCTTGCTCAATCTTCTCTCTCCTCCGGCATCAGGCTCTTGATGACGTCGATGTAATGGTCGTAGATATGGAGGCCGTCGCTGTAGGTGAACAGCTCGCCGTCTCTCAGGGGCTCCACACCTTTTTCCTTCAGCCCGTCGTTGACGAACTCGAGCACATACTCTTTTAATAGCTGGATCCCGCCAAGGTTCTCCGGAAATCCCGCCACAAGGTCCCAGGAGCGGAAGAAGACAGAAGTCCTCAGGGTGCCGTCGATGGCCTTGAAGGAGATGAGCCTCAGGCACGGAGGGTCCTGCATGTCCGCGCAGGTGGTATCGCCTACCGAGATCGTCGCCTGGTTTGTCTTCCCGTTGGAGTCGATAAGGTGCCTGATCATCGTGTCTACCTGGGGTGCCACCCATGATGAGTACCGGTAGAGCTCATTCGGTTTCAGGACGGGGTTCATCAGGTATTCCGCAAAGTAGTCCGCGATCTTGTCATCATCCGTGGGAGGCGGGTAGTTCGGCGGCATGATCGGGGACAGGGGCCGGACCCAGGGCATCTTGATCCGTCCCATGAAGAAGGGGAGCTGGATCCTCTTCTGACCGATGTAGCTGCCGAATTCCTGTCCGTTCTTCGCCGAATTTATCTCGTACTCGAAGCCGTTCTTGTAGCAGAGCCAGAGTGCCTGGCGCCATGTGTCCCCTATCGTCGTGCCTGTCACGATGTTGTTCTCGAAGTCGATCATGCCGCACCTTCCTCTAGTAAAGGCGGAAGGTACGACTCAATTTCCCTGATGCAGTCCATTGCAGTCGACATGATCTCTTCCGTTGTTATACCGAGTTCGCATTCTGCAAGCCGCCTTTTTCTTATGTCGATCATGGCCCTCGCGGAGGCCAAGACGGCTGCAGAGCATTTCTCTTTCACGGGTCCTTCCGAACTCGCTTCAAGTAGTCTTGAAGATGCTTCCTTCACGTCGAGCAAATCGTCCTGGTGCTTCTCCGCTATTTCATCCCATGTCTTGAGGTTGCCCCCGATAATGCATTCCAACACATTATGCAAGACGCCCCACTGCCAGCAATGGGGATTGCGATGTCTCTGGCCATCGATAGTCTCTTCCCTTTCCACGCCAGACATTTCCCGGTCAACCAGTATATGCGCCACCTCATGGGCTACAAGGCTCTGGAATTTGTATTTTTCTTTTGCCGTGGCGTTTTGTTTCAATTGGTTCCGTGAAAAAATAACAACATTTGTGTCCTTACCATATCCAAAGAACTCCGCGATGCGCGCGCAGTACGATATCTTGCCGGGATGCACATAGGCGATGATCCCGTGGTCATCGATGTCGGCCCCATGTCCCTGGTCCACGAGGGACATATAATCGCTGCAGAGATATGACAGCTGCATACCAGGGAGACGCTCCCGTATGCATTCGACATCATCCATCAGTGCCTCTGGTATCCCCTGATACTCTGTCCTGGCGCCTTCGGTCTCTTTGGCAAGCTCCGGTCCTTCGTTCTCAAGAACAGGGATGCCGAAATATCTTGCGGCTTCGTGGAATCTCGCGAGGGCCCGGTTAAGAGTCTTGCGGTCCCCCGAGTTCAGAAAAATGACATCCTCCGCTACCTGGCCCAGGGTAGAGTAGCTGACGTATCTTGGCACCCCATCGGGTACCTGGTAATAGAACAGCAGGAAAGGGAACCGAGTCCACCTTGTATCTTCCGGGAACGGTACGAATTGCTCCCCGTCGTTGAACTTCAGGTTCCGCGGCTCGTCATGCGGCCTTTTCTCTGAGATAGCCGCCATGACGTCATCTATGTGCACGGGGATGTGAAAAGGGACCGGGATAAAAGGAATCGAAGGGTGGATATCCCTCGCCACTTTATTACTGTTCGCGAGTACTGCCATAGAATCCACGTCCACTATGTACGCGAAATGCTCATGGAGCGCGGGGACAAGAGTCTTCACCGCGTGTGCATCCAGGTCCAGGTGCGGCGGATGGCCGGGCATATTCTTATCTATCTGGAGCCACTGTACGTTGTTATCTTCATTGGCCTTGCGAAGAAGCGGAAATATCTCATAATCCCGCCGGAAGGCGTACCGGAAATACGTCGTCGTCACTTTCTCGCTCTTCCCGGTGACCTTGTTCTTCCTTGACACGGGGGCACGGCTCTGAAGGAGGCATATCTCCAGGTAATTGCAGTCAAATACTTTGCCGAGGTCAATGAAAATGTCCGCCGCGGACTTGAAATATTCCTTTGTCAGGACATCTCTCACCCTCTCGAGCATCTCCAGGTCGCGGACGATAGAAAAACCATCCGGCATGATCCTCGGCTCCATGGAAGCTGCCTCTTCCCTTGAAGGAATATTGGGAAGTCCCTGGCGGTTGACTTTTGCCTTTTTTGTCTTTGTCACAGCATCACCCTCCTTGGAGTTGTACCCTGTCCGTCTGTGTCTCTTTTTCTCTTGTTTTCCGCAGTTTGTCCGCGTATTCCGGATACTTCTCAACCAGCGTTTCCGTCACCCTTTCCCTATCGTAGACACAGTCCATGCCCATGATGTATTCCGTCGTCGTCAAGCCGTTGCTGTCTTTTACGTGAGGGCTGGCACCACGCCAGATGAGGAGGCGGGCGACACCTGCGTGGCCGTGGTAACAGGCCTCCTGCAGGAGAGTCCTCCCGTCCTTTGTCC
>MAGS01000016.1 GCA_001717005.1 Candidatus Methanomethylicus mesodigestus
GGCCCCTCTCCGCCTCGACGAGCGCAGGCAGCGTCGGCAGCCCCGCATGCTCAATCACTATATCCGGGGCGGCGCCGGTCCCTCCCTGCTTCCCGTCGATGACTATTATGTCGGCGCCTGCCTTCGCAGCAATCTTTGCGTCGTCGCTGGCCCTGCCGGCAGAGTACTTGACCGCTATGGGGACCTTCCAGTCAGTTATCTCCCTGAGCTGCTCTATCTTCATCTTGAGGTCCTCCGGGCCGACGATGTCCAGGTGCCGAGCCGGGCTGACAGCGTCCGCCCCGAGGGATATCCCCCTCACGCGGGCGACCTCCTCCGTGACCTTCTCCCCCATGAGGAGCCCTCCCTGCCCGCCCTTCGCCCCCTGCCCGATCTTGATCTCGATGGCATCCGCCATCTGCAGGTAAGCCGCGGAAACCCCGAACCTGCCGGACGCATATTGCGCTATCAGCGTCGATGCCGCCTCCCTCTCGTCCCTCAGCATGCCCCCCTCTCCGGTATTGGTAGCTATCCCGACCATGGTCGCCGCCTTCGCCACCGCCAGCTTGGTCTCCCTGCTCACCGCCCCAAACGACATCGCGCCAATTATTATCGGCGCCTTCAGCCTGAGGGGCCTCTCCGCGTACCTCGCACCAAGGGTGACCTCGGTGCTGCAGGGTTCCCTGTAGTGGTCGATCGGCGGCCTTGAGTTCTGGGCGCAGAGGAAGACGAGGTCGTCAAAGTGCGGGAACTTCCGCCATGCCCCCATGCCCCTCACCGGAGTGTGGCCCTTAGATGCCTTGAGCTGCAGGTCGTCGATGTCCCGCCTGCTCCAGTTCTCCTTGGGGACCTCCTGCACCGGGACCACCCTGATCGCCCTTGAGGCGCACTGCTCAACGCAGACCTCGCAGCCGACGCACCCTAGGTCGTTCACCGGCGCCATGTAGTCCGGCTTTACCATCTTGAAGACGCCTTGCGGGCAGACCTTCTCGCAGGCGCCGCAGGCCCTGCAGACGCCGTGGTCTATGGTGACCATGTGCCTGACCCTCTCCCTCCTGACGTTAACGACGCCCCTCTCGGCCTTCACGAAGTACCTCGGGTTCTCCGGGACTATCTTGCTCAGGGCGCCCGGGCCCCTCAGCCCAGTGCCCGCGATGACCGCCGCAACGCGCTCCACCTCGGCAGGGGTCGCAGGTTCAACCTTAGCGTTCTTCCCCAGCACCGGACTCCCGCCGCTGAAGAAGATCCTGCCGCCCATGATGGACTCGCCGGCGTAGTCTCCGAGCCTGCCCAGCACGACCGCCTCGCCTCCCATCATGTAGAGCCCCGTCATTATGCCGGTGTCGCCCCCCACTACGATGGTCCCGCCCTTCATGAGCGCGCCGACCCTGTCTCCGGCGTCCCCCATGACGACAATCTTCCCGCCGTAGATGCCCTGGCCTGCGCCGTTCCCGGCGTGCCCGCCGACGCGTATGGTGCCCCGGGTCATGTTGTCGCCAAGGAACCAGCCAGCGTTGCCGCTGATCGCCAGCTCGGGGCCGTCTATCATCGTCCCTGTGAAGTAGCCGACTGGCCCATTGATCTCGATCGAGAGCTGCCCTGTAAGCCCGGCCGCTATGTGGTGGCGGCCCCTCGGCTCCTCTATGGCAACCCTCGCCGCCTCCCCATCCCTTAGGGCGCCCGCTACCGACCTCAGCGACCTGTTCAGCTCGCGGGTCGAGGAGCGAGCCCCTTCCAGCACCTTCATCTCGCTGACCATACTACCGCCTCCCCGGGCTTGACGTTCCTGACCGTCCCCTCCTTGCCGAGTATCCTCAGGGCGCTCTCCTCCGAGGCGACCGCCCTTATGTTGCCCCCCTCCAGGAGCACCATCGGCCTGAGCCCAAGCTTGTCCCTGACCATGCCGATCTCGGTGCCGGTGGCGACGATGTACGAGAACGGCCCGTCAAGGTCCGCGACGGACGCCTCCAGTGCGTCCGAGAGCCTCTCCCCCCCATTCAGCCTCTCGACGATGTAGTGGACTATCAGCTCGGAGTCGTTGTTCGTCTGGAACTTGAACCCCCGCCTCTCCAGCTTCTCCCTGCTCTTCCAGTAGTTGGTTATCTGGCCATTATGGACCAGCGCCACGTCGAGGTGGTCGAAGGACTGGAACGGGTGGGCATGCAGCAGGTCCACGTTGCTCTCGGTGGAGAACCTGACGTGCCCTATCGCATGGCTGCCGGAGAACTTGCCGAGCTCGAAGTTGCTGTCCAGCTCGTCTACGGTCGTGGCGTCCTTGATTATGTCCATCCTCCTCCCCGCGCTGAGGACCTTGGAGTAATCGGTGCCGTTGATCTTGTCCACTATGCGGCGGACGTCCCCCTCCTTTGCCTTTATGATGTACCTGTCGAATCCGTAGCCGTTCATCGTCTTTATGCTGATGTTCCGGATGTCGCCGCCCGCCTCGGCTATCGCTGTGGATACCTTGCTGATCACGCCGACGACATCCTTCGTGAATACCCTTATGACATACTCGTCCTCTCCCCTCCCCTCCGTGTTGAAGAAGGCCACGCCTGCCGAATCCAGCCCCCTGTGCTGCAGCCCCCTTAGCATCGAGGTCAGGAGGACTCCGACCTCGCCGGTGCCGTTGAACATCACTCCCGCTATTCCGCACATTCGAAATCACCCTCTTTTTAATGAAGTAATGCAAACTCCCCATCAGACTATAAAGACCTATTTATGATGCCATCATAACTCATAATAAAAGGTAATAATTGCGCACTTCTGCTCATAATTCCTCACTTCCGTAGCCGCATTCAGGAGCGCCGCCGAATCAACAACTAGAAATATTCGACCAGCGTTCTATACCTAGGGTAATTGCAATGGGCAGCACGGCTGTCGAAAAGATCATCTCGAGCGCCCTTGGAAGGAACGTCAGCGAAGGGGAGTTCGTGGAGGCCCCGGTGGACTTCGCCTACTTCCATGACGGGACAGGGCCGCTCATCATCGACGCCCTCAAGGAGATGGGCGTAGACCCGATAAAGGACAAGGAGAAGGTCGGCATAGTCTTCGACCACTCCGTTCCGCCCTACAACGACCAGGGGGCGACGCTCCAGGCAAAGGTGAGGAAGTTCGCCCGGGCCCAGGGGATCCCGCGCTTCCACGACCTCGGCGATGGGATATGCCATCAGGTCATCCCAGAGAAGGGCTACGTGACCCCCGGCCAGATCGTCTTCGGCGCGGACTCGCACACCTGCACCCTCGGCTCATTCGGACTCTTCTCGACCGGAGTTGGCGCCACGGACCTTGCCTACATCCTCGCGACCGGCAAGACCTGGATGAAGGTTCCGGAGACGCTCATGGTGGACTGCAAGGGCGTCTTGGACGACCGCGTCTCGTCTAAGGACCTGATCCTCGAGATCGTGAGGGTCATAGGCACAGACGGCGCAACATACAAGGCTCTTGAGTTCGCCGGGGAGGCGGTAAGGGCGATGTCCCAGGCCTCAAGGATGACCATGTCGAACATGGCAGTCGAGATGGGCGCAAAGACCGGCTTCATAGAGGCCGATGCCAAGACTGCGGTCTTCCTCAACAGGTCCGACGGCAAGAAGTTCAAGACCGACCACGCCGTTCCGAAGATCGAGGTCGACGCCGGCAGGCTCGAGCCGCAGGTCGCGTGCCCGGGCAGCGTCGCCAACGTCAAACCGATATCCGAGGTGGAGGGCGTCCACATCGACCAGGCCTTCCTCGGCTCCTGCACGAACGGCAGGTACGAGGACCTATACGAGGCGGCGCGGCTGCTCAGGCACAAGAAGGTCCACCGGGACACCCGCATGATAGTAATACCCGCATCCAAGGAGACCTACATCGACGCGCAGAGGGACGGGCTCCTTGACATATTCCTCGAGGCCGGCGCCATAATAGGCGTCACCGGCTGCGGACCATGCCTTGGCGTCCACATGGGCGTCATAGGCGAGAACGAGGCGTGCATCTCAACATCCAACCGGAACTTCATAGGCCGCATGGGGGCTAGGAGCTCCTCGGTCTACCTCGCGTCGCCTCAGGCCGTCGCAGCCTCTGCGATCGAGGGCAAGATAACAGACCCGCGGAGGGTTGCATGATGACAGTGCTAAAGGGCAGAGTGTGGAAATTTGGGGACGACGTCGACACCGATGTCATAATCCCTGCCAAGTACCTGCGGTCGGTCGACAAGACCGTCTGGCCGAAGCACGTGCTCGAGGGGCTGGACCCCGAGTTCAGCTCCAAGATAAAGCAGGGGGACATAATTGTCGGCGGCAAGAACTTCGGGTGCGGCTCCAGCCGGGAGCAGGCAGCACTCGCAATAAAGTGGGCGGGCGCGGTTGCCGTCGTTGCCGAGTCGTTCGCGAGGATATTCTTCCGGAACGCGNATAAACAACGGGCTTCCTCTGATCGCAGCGGAGGGCATAAGCGAGGCGGTCAAGGAGGGGGACGTCATAGAGATCGATCTGGACACCGGGGACGTAAAGACTGCAAAGGGCACCCTCAAGTCTGCGCCATTGCCTCCGTTCCTGCAGGAGATACTCAAGAGCGGAGGGCTTGTAGAGTACTATAAAGCCCATAAAAAACAAAGTGGCCGATAGGACATGACCTCCTGAGAAGGGCTCTAAGATGGACCCGTTGGCGTGGTCTTTACGCTCTATAATGCAGAGACTGATGCACCGAAGGGTCAACTCCGGCCTTGATCTCGACGACGCTGCAAAAAGTTTTCTGTATCATGAGGACTTCGGCGTTTACGCCCCCCCTTTTTCTTTGATCGGAAAGACCGTGCTCGATTTGGGCGCGTGCTGTGGCGAGACCGCCTTCTTCTTTGGCAATAAAGGCGCTGCAAGGGTCATATGCGTAGAGCCAAAAGCAGATAGAGCAAAGCGAATACGGAACAATATTCCCCGGATCAAAGCAGAAGTTTTGGTATTGGAAGAGCCATTCTCACCAGATAAGCACCTCCTACTCGATTACGACCTCATAAAATGCGATATTGAAGGATACGAGATCCTGCTCCTCCCATATGCAAAGAACCTGAAGCCATGCGTAGTGGAGGTCCATAATTGGTATCTCCATGAACAGTTCGAGAAGGTTGGCTTCAGAGCTCTCACTGCACCGGATGACATGCTTGGCGTATGCATCATGGCGAACTGGCCGCCCTCCAAACCCGCGAATGGAGCAAAATACAATGGCAAACGCCTCTGACGCTGCCGTCAACTGCCTGGAGAAGCTCGGCGCCAGCGTCGCATTCGGCATCCCCGGCATGTGGTCCCTCCCGATCTACGAGTCGCTCGCATCATCATCGATAAGGCACGTGCTGGTCAGGCATGAGGAGTACGCCTCGTATGCGGCAGACGGCTTCGCGCGGGCATCCGGCAGGTTCGGCCTATGCGTCGGCACCTCCGGCCCCGGCGCTGTGAACATAGCCGCCGGTCTGGCAGTGCCCTGCCGCGACCACTCGCCTGTGCTCGCCCTCACCGGGCAAGTCCCCACGGAGGAGCTGGGCAGGGGGTGGATAGAGGACATGGACCTTGCCTCCATATTCAAGCCGGTCACCAAGTCGACGATGCAGCTCACGGATGCAAGCTCGGCATACACCGCCATGGCCGAATCATACAAGACCGCGCTGGAGGGCTGCCCGGGGCCTGCGCACGTATGCATCCCTGGGGACCTGCAGAAGCGCCCCTCCCCGATCAGGGACTACACTCCGATCCTGTCAAAGCCCGACGCCGATCCGATCATGATCAACGCCGTCCTCGAGGCGATCATGGACTCGAGGGCACCCGCCATCATAGCCGGGTGGGGCGCCATCCAATCCGGGGCCTCAGACTGCGTCCTCAGGCTCGCAGAGCGCCTCTCTGCCCCCGTCGCCACCTCTTACATGGGAAGGGGCATCATCCCCGAGGATCACCCGCTCGCCGTGGGACCTGCCGGGAGGAGGGGGACCGTCTCCGCAAATAAGGCGCTCTCCGGATGCGACCTGCTCATCTCCCTCGGCTGCAGGCTCACGAACATGACCACTGCCGGCTCGTCGATGAACTGCACCGTCGTTCATGTCGACATCGAGCCGAACAACTTCACGCCGCTGGCATCGATCAAGGTCAAGTCCGACATATCCGCGTTCATAGATGATCTGCTCCCCCGGATACAGCCCACCAAGCGCATCCTGTGGTTCTCACCATCCGAGGAGCCGTCCGACAGCGGCCCCGCCAAGGGCTTCGCAAAGGCGATCGCCTCATTCAGGGATGCGATCATCACTGTCGACATCGGGCAGCACACGATCTGGACCATGACGACGGTGAAGCCGAGCCGTCCAAGGAGCATCCTCTTCTCTGGGAACCTGTCTGCGATGGGATACGCCCTCCCTGCCGCGATAGGCGCCAAGCTGGCCGAGCCCGAGAGGAAGGTGATATCAGTGATGGGCGACGGGGGCTTCCAGATGACCTCCTCCGAGCTCTCGACCGTCAAGGAGAACGGGCTGGCGATAGCCTTCTGCATCTTCAACAACCGGACGCTCGGCCTGATCAGGCAGCTGCAGGAGAGGGTCTACGGCAGAACGTACGGCGTGGACTACTCTGCGCCGCCGGACTACGTCAAGCTGGCAGAGGCGCACGGCATACGTGCCATCCGGGCAGAGAAGCCGGCAGAAGCCCAGGATGCACTAAAAAGCTTCGACGAGCCGCTCGTGATCGAGATGCCGCTGCCACGGGACTCCGGCGTGCCCTTGGGTCGGCCGCGCGTCCTCGACTGAGCGGCATTCGATAGTGTGGTTTATACCTCTGGCTGATGATTTAGTAGATGTTACTTCTTACATAAGAAACGATGGTGGTGCCACAATGGTAGACCGATACGACAGCGCGTCGATCCGGAAGCTCCTCTCAGGCAAGAGATGGATATCCCCGCACAGGAGGGTTACCGTGGTCGTCGACGAGGGCCATAGGGTCGCGGAGATCATAGAGGAGCACGCGCGGGGGACCTGCCTCGGCGGATCCGCATGGTCGCTCTACCACTACACCAAGAACAGCAAGGATGTCTATTGGTCCAAGCGCGAGGGTCCCCGGATCTTCTACAAGGCGCGCATCTCGGCCAACCACAAGCCGACCGAACTCGTGGCCAGCTACGATCCCGCGTCGATCGAATCCGTGGTCGTCGACGGCGCCCGCGTGAGGGTTACCTACTCCGGGCTCGCCGGGGCTGGGGTCGCGGCGCTCAGCAGAGGGATGGCAAAAGGGGTAAGGGTCGTCGAGGTCAACGAGTACGGCGGAGGCAAGAAGGTCGGCCGGGCCACGCTGGTGGTGCCAAAGAAGGAGAAGCTTATCGTGGGGATAGACGACACCGACAAGGCGGACGAGGGCGCCACATGGTCGCTCGTCAACGAGCTGGCGAACGAGATGTGCTCCAGGTTCCGGGGAGTGGAGTACCTTGAGCATGCGATCGTCCAGCTCTATCCGCAGAACCCCCACAAGACCCAGAACTGCGTCGCCGTCGCCGTCTCGCTCGCTACGCCCCCGGGCTCGTGGACGAGGGTCGTCAAGGCGTTCGAGGAGAGGCTGGCAGAGCACACCCTCTCGAAGGAGACCGGCATGGCGTTCTTCAGGGGGATCAACCTCCCCAAGCCCCTCAGGGATTATGCAGATAGGGCGAAGTCCTCCATGGTCACAATCGAGGAGGCGAAGGCTGCCGCGAAGGCAAACGGCGTCGAGACCATAAAGATCACCGGGGAGCGGGGCCTCATAGGCGCGGTAGCGGCGATAGCCTACGTCGAGAGCCCGGATGCAGCCGTGCTCCTACCCAAGGAGATGTAGGGCCGCATGTACGACTACGTGATCGTCGGGTCCGGCGCCGGCGGGGCGACTGCCGCCAAGGAGCTTTCATCCGCCGGGAAGTCCGTGCTCCTCCTCGAGAAGGGCCCCAACATCGGGCAGGGGAACGCGTCCAAGGCTTATGTCGTCATCAAGGCGGGCGTCGAGGTCTGGCAAACGTCGTGCCTCGGCGGCACAACGACTGTCTCCATGGGCAACGTCGTGAGGAGCAACCTGAGCCAAAAGTTGGACGAACACATGACCGAGGCGGAGCAGGAGATGAACGCCTGGACCATACCTCCCGACAAGCTCGGTCCCGCGTCGCGCCTGCTCAGGGGGGCGTCCAAGGAATGGAAACCGATGCCCAAGGCGATCGACCTCAAGAAGTGCATCTCGTGCGGGCTCTGCGCCATCGGCTGCCTCCAGGGTGCGAAGTGGGATGCCTGCCGCTACATCCAGCAGGCAGTCGCCAAGGGGTGCAAGGTCGCAACGAACGCCGGGGTCAGGAAGGTGATGGTCGATGGGGGCCGCGCCATCGGCGTCGAGACGATCGACGGCCGGGTCTTCAAGGGAAACAATGTCATACTTGCCGCGGGCGCCATCGAGACTCCCCGGGTCCTGTTCAGGTCTGGCGTGGACTCCGTGGGGAAGGGGCTCTTCGTCGATACGTTCGTAAC
>MAGS01000017.1 GCA_001717005.1 Candidatus Methanomethylicus mesodigestus
GGGTCCTGCGGGTCTGGAACTTCCCCCCAGTTGAACTTGCGGAACTCCTCCCTCCTCCCCTTGCGCACGCTCTCAATAAGGGCAGGATCCGAGTGGCTGACGAAGAACTGGAAGGGGGCCACCTCAGAGTACTCCTCCCCCATGAACAGCATGGGCATGTAGGGGGACAGCAGCGTCGCCGCTGCGGCTAGCCTCTGCGCTTCGGGCGGCAGCGTTGCGCACAGCCTGTCGCCCATCGCCCTGTTCCCCACCTGGTCGTGGTTCTGCGAGAAGACAATGAACCTGTCGCAGCCGAGGTCGTCCGAGGGCCTCCCGAAGTGCCTCCTGCGGAAGCCCGAATACTGGCCCCTGTAGACGAAGCCCCTGTTGTAGGCATCATTAAGGTGCCGCAGCGCCCCGAAGTCAGAGTAGTATCCGTCGCGCTCCTTGGTGACGAGCGGGTGCAGCGAGTGGTGGAAGTCGTCGAGCCACTGCGCGTCCATCCCGTATCCGTGCTCCCCGCGCCCCCTCACGAGCCGGGGGTCGTTGAGGTCGCTCTCCGCTATCAGGAACGTCCTCCTCCCCTCCACCTCGGCCCTCGCGCTCACCCCCTCCGAGATCTCCTCGAGTATGTGCTTCGCCGAGGAGTCGTATATCCCGTGGATGGCGTCAAGGCGCAGGGCGTCGAAGTGGAACTCCGAGATCCAGTAGAGGGCGTTCTCGACCACGAACCTCCTCACCCAGTCCGAGTCCGCACCGTCGTAGTTGAACGCCGGCCCCCAAGGCGTCCTGTACCTGTTTGAGAAGTACGGGCCGAACTGCCCGAGGTAGTTCCCCTCCGGCCCGGCGTGGTTGTACACCACGTCCAGTATGGCGGCCATGCCAGCGCTGTGGAGCGCGTTGACGAGCGTCTTCAGCCCCCTCGACCCGCCATACGTGCTCTGGGGGGCATAGAAGCCGACGCCGTCGTACCCCCAGTTGCGCCCGCCGGGGAACTGCCCCACAGGCATCAGCTCTACCGCATTGATGCCGAGCTCGTCCCTCAGGTAGCCTATCATGGGGATGACCGCCTCGAAGGTGCCCCCACTGGTGAAGGTGCCGGTGTGGAGCTCGTATATGATATAGTCCTTCAGCTCCAACCCCCTCCAGCCGGCGTCCCCCCATCTGAAGCTTCCGGGGTCCACCACGCATGAAGGCCCGTGGACCCCTTCCGGCTGGAACCTGGATGCAGGGTCGGGGAGCCCCTTTCCGCCGTTTAGGCTGAAGCAGTATCTCGTCCCCTCCCCTGCACCCTCTACGAATGCGCTGAATGCCCCGCCGCCGCAGGGGGACAATGCATGCACCTGCGCCCTGCCATCCATTATCATGAGCTCCGCCCGCTTCGCAAACGGAGCCCAGACGCCGAAGGCACATCCACCATCCGAAAGGCAGCTTCCGAGGGTGATATCAGGGCGCATCGTGGCATGGGATGTCTTCTGGCCAGGCAAGGTCTTCGTCTCCGAGAAGATAGTCGCCATCTCTATCTCGGCAGTCCAAAATATAGCTTCTTCAAGGGCAGGGTGCACGATGATTATGTTTTTATTCATTGGTGCGTTTTACTAGAGTGGTGGCATCATCCTACGTCAAACAGCCCAAACCGTTTTGTATGCATCCATGGCCACTTCTATCAGCCGCCCCGGGAGAATCCATGGCTTGAGGAGGTCGAGCTGCAGGAGTCGGCCTACCCGTTCCACGACTGGAACGCAAGGGTGACGGCGGAGTGCTATGCCCCGTCCACGGCGTCGAGGATCATGGACTCGAGCAACCGTATAATAGCCATCGTCAACCTCTACTCGAAGATAAGCTTCAACTTCGGCCCCACGCTGCTCTCCTGGCTGGAGAAGCATGAGCCTGACGTCTACAAGGCGATAATCGACGCCGACCAGAGGAGCAAGAAGCGCTTCTCCGGCCACGGCTCAGCCATAGCACAGGTCTACAACCATATGATCATGCCATTGTCGAACCAGAGGGACAAACGCACGCAGGTCATCTGGGGCATCGAGGATTTCAGGAGGCGATTCAACCGCATGCCCGAAGGGATGTGGCTCGCTGAGACTGCCGTCGACAACGCCACCCTCGAGGCGCTCGCCGAGCAGGGCATCAAGTTCACAATTCTGGCACCCCATCAGGCGGCGCGCATGCGCAGGAAGGGCGAGCAGGAGTGGACCGAAGTGTCCGGCGGGAAGATCGATCCTAAGAGGGCATATGTATGCCGCCTCCCCTCCGGCAAATCGATAAGCATCTTCTTCTATGACTGGCCCGTCTCGCATGACGTGGCATTCTCCACTATCCTCGACAACGGCAAGGACTTTGCGAAGAGGCTGACCAAGAGCTTCACTAACGAGGGCTGCCCGCAGCTGGTCAACATCGCGACCGACGGCGAGACCTATGGCCACCACCACCGCTTCGGCGACATGGCGCTGGCGTATTGCCTGTACTACCTCGAATCCAAGAACACAGCAGTCATTACCAACTACGGCGAATTCCTCGAGAAGTTCCCCCCGGAGTTCGAGGTCCAGGTATTCGAGAATACGTCTTGGAGCTGCGCCCATGGCGTTGAGCGGTGGAAGGGCAACTGCGGCTGCAAGATGGGGAAGTTCGCGAGCCAGGCATGGCGAGGGCCGCTCCGCGAGGCAATGGACTGGCTGAGGGATGTCCTTGCTCCGCTCTATGAGAGCGCGCTCTCGAAGTATGCAATGGATCCTTGGGATTCGAGGGACAACTACATAGAGGTCGTGCTCGACCGGTCAGAGGTCTCGATGGATGCCTTCTTCGAGCGCAACGCGGGGAGGAAGCTCGCCATTGAGGAGCGGCGCAGGGTGCTCAATCTGCTCGAGTGCCAGCGGCACGCGATGCTCATGTACACGAGCTGCGGCTGGTTCTTCGACGAGCTCTCCGGCATCGAGACCGTCCAGATCATGAAGTATGCGGCGAGGGTCATCCAGCTCATAAAGGATATATTCGGCGTGGATCTTGAGAAGAGCTTCCTCGAGAAGCTGGCTGCCGCAAAGAGCAACGTCCCGGCATACGGCGACGGTGCGAGGATATATGAGACGATGATCAAGCCATCCTATGTGGACCTCGTGAAGGTGGGCGTCCACTATGCGATCTCCTCAATCTTCAACAGGACCGAACCCGGGCCGTCCAAGGTCTACTGCTACTCTGTGAACGATGAGGTGTACCTCAGCTCCCGCTCGGGAAGGCAGGTGCTCGTGACCGGCAGGTCGAGGATAACCTCCGAGATCACCCTCGACGAGCAGATCATAAGCTATGCGGTGCTGTGGCTGGGCGACCACAACCTCTTCGGCGGGGCCAGAGTCTTTGTCAACGAAGAGGCGTTCAAGTCGATGTGTGAGAACGTCACCGCCCCGTTCAAAAGGGGCGAGATACACCGCACGATAGCACTGATCGATGACCTCTTCACGAAAGACCAGTGCACGCCCTGCACCCTGAAGAACCTATTCAAGGACAAGCAGATTGCCATAAGCAAGGTCATATCCGAGCTAGCCCTAAAGAAGGCGATTTCGCGCTACAAGGAGATCTACGATGATAGCCTTCCGGTCATGCTTTTCCTCAAGGAGATCGGCCTCGCCTTACCGAATGAGATGCAGGCTGCGGCCGAGGTGGTGCTGACCAATGCGATACGGGAAGCGTTGCGTCTGAAGGAGATCGACCTGGAGCTCCTGACCGCCATAGTCGAGCAGGCAGAGCATCTCGACGTCGACATAGACCGCATGATCATAAGCCTCGACGGACAGAGGAGGGTGGAAGCAGAGCTGGACGCGATCTCTAGGGATCCGGACGACATTCCCCGTATAGTGCAGGCGGCGGCACTGCTCAAGCTCTTGTTCAAGCTGAAGCTGACCCTCAACTTGTGGTATGCACAGAACGAGGTCTTCTCGATAATAAGCCAGTATTATGCATTCATTGAGAAGCGCGTCAAACGCGGAGACGAGAGTGCCGATAGGTGGCTCGCCTCATTCCGCGAGCTCTGTATGCTGATGGGAGTAAAGGTCTAACCATGCGCGCGCCAGTTGCCACATACCGCCTGCAACTGAATGCCACCTTTGGATTCTCGGATGCGGCCCGCACGGCTGGATACCTGCGCCGCCTCGGCATCAGCCACATCTACGCCTCGCCAATACTCAAGAGCCGGAGGGGCAGTCCGCACGGCTATGACGTGGTCGACCCTGCCCGGATCAACGATGAGCTCGGCTCCAAGGAGGACTTCGATGCGCTCATCCAGACCGTGAACTCCTTGGGCATGGGGTGGATCCAGGACATAGTCCCTAACCACATGGCATTTGCCACTGAGAACCCTTACATTAGAGACATCCTCGAGCTTGGGGATAGCTCCGAATTCAGCGCCCTCTTTGACATCGATTGGAACCACCGCTCGGCGCCCCTGAAGGGGAGGCTTCTGGCGCCTTTCCTTGGGCGCCCCTTGGAGGAGTGCCTTCGAGACGGCGAGATCAGGCTGGCATGGGATGGCGGATTCACTATGAATTACTACGACATCTCCCTCCCCGTCAGCATCCGCTCATACGCGCGCATTCTGGAGCCGGCACTCAGCACCCTCAGAGAAAGCAACGCCGCTGAGATGGAGATGGTGCTGGAAAGAATTCGCTCTGGCGATGACCTCCCCGGTCAGGCTCAGGCACTGAAGGTGCTGCTGGGCAGGTCCTATGCAGCACATGACCCATTGGGGGCGGCCATCGCCGGCGCCGTCGGGCGCATTAACTCGGATCGAGGCGAGCTCCGCCGCCTGCTGCGACTGCAGAACTTCAGGCTATCATACTGGCGGGCGGCAAACCGCACAATAAACTACAGACGCTTCTTCGACATAGGCGGGCTCATCTGCGTCCAGGTCGAGGACCAGGCCAACTTCGATTTGACGCACCGCATGATAGGGCTAATGGCCGACAGGTTCCGAGACTTCGGGGTCCGGGTCGATCATATCGACGGGCTCCGCGACCCTGCGGCCTACATCAAGCGGCTCAGGGGCATCGTAAAGGACGCGTATATTGTCCTAGAGAAGATCCTAGTGCCGGGCGAGGAGCTTCAGGCATGGCCGATACAGGGCACAACGGGCTACGAATTCCTCAACGCGCTCAATGGCATCTTCATAGATCGGCCAGGGGGCAGGCTGTTGAACGAGTTCTACAGGCGCCGCGTCAGCAGGGAGCCGTTCAGGGAGATCGTCTACCGGTGCAAACGGTCGGCCGCCAAGAGCCTCTTTTCAGGAGACCTGGACAATTTGGCATATATGTTCGCAGAAGAGTTCGGCATCGATTCCGCGACCGGTCGGAGGCGGCTGAAGGCAGCACTCATGGAAATTATGTGCGCGCTCCCCGTCTACCGAACCTATCTTGCGGATGGTTGTCCGATCGGCGGGGAGAGGGTTCGACTCATGAGCGCCATCGCAGACTCGAAGAGGCGCCGCGATGACCTGTCCAATGAGCTCGACCGGATCAACGCGTTCCTCATGACTGCCGGGTCCTCAGGCAAGGCTCTCTCGTGCTTCATGCGGATGCAGCAGTACTCCGGGCCGCTCATGGCGAAGGGGGTTGAGGATACCGCGCTCTACAGATACGCCCCGCTCATCTCAGCGAACGACGTGGGTGGCGCGCCTGAGGCCCTCGGCTCGACGCCATCCTCCTTCCACTCGTTCAACAAGCGCCGGCTCGCGAACTGGCCATTTGCGATGAATGCCACCTCGACCCACGATACGAAGAGGGGCGAGGATGTCCGGGCGAGGATCAACGCGATATCTGAATTCCCTTCAGAATGGACGCAGAAGATACGCACGTGGACCAGGCTGAACCTTCCGCTCAAGACCATTGTCGGTGGGAGGGCGGCGCCCGATCGGATCGAGGAGCTCTTCATCTATCAGACCATGGTTGGCGCGATGCCGTTCGACGAGGGTGAACTGCCGGGCTTCGCCTCTCGCCTCGTCGAGTATATGACCAAGGCAGTGAGGGAGGGAAAGAGAAACAGCTCGTGGCTGCATCCCAACGTGGAGCACGAGGCGGCAGTCTGCGCCTTCATCGTCAAGTTGCTGGACGCCGGGGGAGGCGGCCCCTTCCTGAAGGACTTCCTGCAGTTCCAGCGAAAGGTCGCGTTCTATGGCATGCTCAACTCCCTCTCGCAGGTCGTGCTTAAGATAGCATCCCCTGGCGTCCCAGACTTCTATCAGGGCTCCGAGCTCTGGGACCTCAACATGGTCGACCCTGACAATCGCCGCCCAGTGGACTTCGGGGCGAGGGCGGACATCTTGGGCGAGGTGTGCGCAACGGCCGGGAGCCGCGATGACCTGAGGGGGCTGATGGCAGGTTACAGGGACGGACGGATAAAGCTCTATACCACCCACCGGGCCCTGATGCTCCGCAACGCATGCCCCGCCGTCTTCGGTTGGGGTGACTACATTCCTCTTGAGGCGGAGGGTGAATTGAACGAATGTCTCATTGCATTCTGCAGGAGGGCCCGCGATGATTGGGCGCTGGCGGTGGTCCCTCGGCTCCTCTCGCGCGTCGCCGCAGAGGGCGAGTTCCCGCTGGGCGAGGGGCGGTGGAAGGGGACGGCGATAAGGCTGACCGAAGGGATACCGCACTCGTGGCGCGACGCCTTCTCAGGCAGGGAGGTCGAGGCCGAGCGGCATAATAGCGATTATATACTGCGCGCGGCTGATTTATTGGAGAGGTTCCCCGTTGCGCTTTTGGAGAACCTTTGAATAGATTGGAGCTGCAAACAATGGGCGCTTTGACGAGAAGGGCTTCAGGCGTGCTGCTGCCGGTCATCTCTCTACCATCAGTATTCGGGATAGGCGACCTCGGCCCCGAGGCCTTCCGGTTCGCAGACCGCCTGGCCGAGTCGGGGCAGTCGTACTGGCAGGTGCTGCCGCTGAATCCCACGAACCAGGAGTATGGCAACTCCCCATACACCTCCTGCTCAGGCTTCGCAGGCAACCCGCTCATGATAAGCCCCGAACTGATGGCCGCGGACGGCCTCATCGACAGCCCCTCGCCGCCGTGCCTCACCGCCCCGCCCGATCGCATCGACTACCCCGCCATGACGACCTACAAGTCCGCGCTCCTGAAGCGGGCATATGCCAGATTCAGGGAGAGATACGCCGATTTCAGTGGCGAATACGAGGAGTTCCTGGCAGGCGCGTTCTGGCTAGAAGACTATGCCCTCTTCAAGGCGCTCAGGGATGGGAGCGGCATCCCATGGCACCTCTGGGCAGCAGAGGTGAGGGACAGGGACCCCCGCACCGTATCCGAGAAGGAGTGGCTGCTTAGGGATGCGGTCGGTCTTGAGAAGTTCACGCAGTTCATATTCTTCAGGCAGTGGCAATCCCTCAGGCGGTATTGCTCGGAGAGGGGCGTCTCGATGATCGGAGACCTCCCCTTTTACGTCAGCTACGACAGCGCGGACGTCTGGGCGAACAGCTGGTTCTTCCAGCTCGATCCCTCAAAGAAGCCGAGGTACGTCAGCGGGGTCCCCCCGGACTACTTCAGCGCGAACGGCCAGCTGTGGGGGCATCCCGTCTACGACTGGGGCGAGCTGAGGTCGACCGGCTTCGACTGGTGGGTCAGGCGGATACGGCACAACCTGAAGCTCTTCGACCTGCTGCGCATAGACCACTTCAGGGGGCTAGTGGCGTACTGGGCAGTCCCCGGGAACGAGACGACCGCGAGGAACGGCAGGTGGGAGCAGGTCCCGTCGCAGGAATTCTTCGGCTGGATCACGAGGGCATTTCCGTCTCTCCCGTTCATAGCCGAGGACCTCGGGATAATCACGGACGACGTGAGGCAGGCGCTCTCGTCGCTCGGCCTGCCCGGCATGAAGGTGCTGATCTTTGCATATGACACCGACGAGAACAACCTGAACCTGCCCAAGAACCACGTCAAGAACTGCATCGTCTACACCGGCACGCACGACACCAATACCGTGAGGGGCTGGTTCATGAACGAGACCAACAACGACATGCGCCAGTGCCTCTTCCGGCACATGGGGAGGTCCGTCTCGGAGTGGGACGTCAGCTGGGCGCTGATCGGGGTGGCGTCGGCGTCCATCTCGGACCTGTGCATCATACCGTTCCAGGACATGCTGGCGCTGGGGTCAGAGGCAAGGCTCAACAACCCCGCATCCCCGCTGAACAACTACATTTGGCGATGCGGCGAGGCGCATGTGCCGCAGGAGCCTTTCGCGCGTCTGGGCGCGCTGACTGCATCGTCGAAACGGACGGGCCGCGGCTAGCCGGGGAAGATCTCCTTAAGCTTGTCCTTGAGGAACCAGCCGACGATTACCCCCACTGTCACGCCCATGAATATCGCCGCCCCCCATGCGAATGCCTGGGCGACAGTGTACAGGATGGTCACGTCCATGCCGATCTGCGACATGACTATGGTGATGACCATAAAATACAGTATAATCTTCACGAGGTTCGCTATCAGGTCCAGATAGAACGCCTCCCTGTGCTCGGGCGAAGCCCCCTTCTTTATCAGCTCGCCAACGATGTCCGCGATTATGGCCCCTGCAACGAGCATGATTATCCCGCCTATCAGGTTAGGCAGGAACGCGAGCACGCCGTCCACTGGGCCCTCTATGGAAGGCACGTCTATCGCCTTGAAGGCGAGCAGCACGCTTACCGCATATATCGACCACTTGGCGATCGCCTTGAAGAAATCCGCCGTCGTCAATCCGGACCGTATCACCGACCGCCCTATTGCAGTCTTGCGCATGACGGGGTCGACGCCAGCCCTCATGACTATCCTGCCCGTTAGCGCACCGACGAGCCGCCCTATCACCCAGCCCGCAATGACCACTAGCGAGAAGATCAACGCTTTATGCCCGATAATGATGAGCAGGTCAACAAACTCCTGTAGGCTGATCAATTGACCTGCAGCAACTAACGATAACATATCCAGTCAGAAATTCGTTCACAGAATATTTAAACCTATTTTATAGGCCGCCATAAAAGAAAAACATTTTTAAATGATTAGAATCGCCTCATTTATAGAGGCGTGAAAGATCGCAGACTGAATTTGATTGCTTCTTATGAGGTACCATAGGATGGATGGCTCCGATCAGGCTCCCGAGAGTGACGGTCTATGGTACAAAGACGCCATAATATATGAGCTGCCAGTTAAGGCGTTCTACGACAGCGACGGCGACGGCACCGGGGATTTTAAGGGGCTGACCGCGAAGTTGGGGTACCTGAGGGACCTCGGCATTACTGCGGTGTGGCTCCTCCCGTTCTACCCGTCGCCGCAGAAGGACGACGGCTATGACATCTCCGACTATTGCGACTTCAATCCGAAGAATGGCGACCTGAATGACTTCAAGGCATTCCTGAATGAGGCGCACAAGCGGGGGATACGGGTGATAACCGAACTCGTGCTCAACCACACCTCTGACCAGCACGAGTGGTTTCAGCGGTCCCGCAGGGGCGGGCCCGACTCGAGCGCCAGGCGGTTCTACGTCTGGAGCGATACCCCCGACAAGTTCAAGGATGCGCGGATCATATTCAAGGACTTTGAGAGGTCGAACTGGACCTGGGACGAGGAGGCAAAGGCTTACTTCTGGCACAGGTTCTACGCGCACCAGCCCGACCTGAATTATGACAGCGAGGAGGTCCAGCAGAAGATTCTCGAGGTAGTCGACTTCTGGTTAGGGCTCGGCGTCGACGGCCTGAGGCTGGATGCGGTCCCTTATCTCTATGAGAGGGAGGGCACCAACTGCGAGAACCTGCCCGAGACTCACGCCTTCCTGAAGAGGCTGAGGGCGCATGTCGACGGCAACTTCAAGGGCAGGATGCTGCTGGCCGAGGCAAACCAGTGGCCGACTGACGCGGTCGCCTATTTCGGGGACGGCGACGAGTCGCACATGGCCTTCCACTTCCCCCTGATGCCGAGGATCTTCATGTCCATCGACCTGGAGGACCGCTTCCCTATAATAGACATCCTCGAGAACACGCCCCCGATACCAGAGAACGCCCAGTGGGCGCTCTTCCTCAGGAACCATGATGAGCTCACGCTGGAGATGGTCACCGACGAGGAGCGGGATTACATGTATCGCGTCTACGCCAGGGACAAGCAGGCGCGCATCAATCTGGGGATCAGGAGGCGTTTGGCGCCGCTGCTCAAGAACGACCGCAGGAAGATCGAGCTGGTGAACGCCCTCCTCTTCACGCTGCCGGGCACTCCGGTGCTTTATTACGGCGACGAGATAGGCATGGGGGACGATTACCACCTCGGCGACCGCAACGGGGTCAGGACTCCGATGCAGTGGGACGAGACGCCGAATTCGGGCTTCTCGACCGCGAATCCGCAGAAGCTTTACCTGCCCGTGATTACCGACACGGAATACAACTATGAGGCGGTGAACGTTGATAACCAGATCAAGAACCAGTCGTCGCTCTTCTGGTGGACTAAGAAGATAATCGGGATCAGGAAATACTTCAAGGCCTTCGGCAGGGGCGACATCGAGTTTGCATCCCCGGAGAACAACAAGATCCTCGCATACTACAGGCGGTACGGCAGCGAGGTCTTGTTCGTGGCGGTCAACCTGTCCAGGCGCCGCCAGGTGGCCGAGCTGGACATGTCGAAGTACGAGGGATACGTCCCCACCGAGGTATCGGGCGGCACAGTCTTTCCGAGGATCGGAAGGTCCGAATACATCCTCACGTTCGATCCGTTCGGGTATTACATATTCTCGCTGACGAGGCAGGTGCCAGTCCAGCCGTTCCGCATCCTATCAAAGCAGGAGGTCGTCCTGGAGAAGGACTTCGACGAGCTGTTCGAGGGGAATAACGAGGATAAGCTGGAGTCGGAGATCCTCCCCCACTACCTGAATAGCAACAACTGGTTCGGGTTGAAGGGCAAGGACATTGATTACGTAAAGCTCCGCGATATGCTGCCGATAGCCGTCCCGGGAACCCCCTTCTCGAGGATACTGATAGTCGACATCTATTACCAGGAGGGCCTTCCGGACTCGTATGTGCTGCCCGTAGTCTATTCCAGCGAGGAGAACATCAGGGCGCTCGTCGCGCAGGTGCCCCATGCCATAATAGTGAAGACGGTCATGGGCAACGAGAGGGGCATCCTTTACGACGGCATGCATGACGACGCGTTCAGAGGCGCATTGCTCGATATCGTCGCGAACCGGCGCGTGGTAAAAGGCATGAAGGGCGAGCTGAGGGGCACGCCGAGGGAGCCGTTCAGAGGGGTGCTCGATGCACCGCTTGTCATGGAAACAGGGCTGCTCAACGCGGGGCAGGGCAACACGACGGTCTTTTACAACGACAAGGCTGTACTCAAGCTCTTCAGGCGGATCGAGGAGGGCATCAACCCTGACGTTGAGGTCGGCGACTTCCTTACGAATGCCTCATTTGCGCATTCCCCGACCATCTTGGGGGACATCAGCTATCACGAACGCGGCTCTGAGCAGAGCAACATTGCCGTGCTGCAGTGCTTCGTGAAGAATGACGGCGATGCCTGGGCGCTGTGCTTGAGGGAAGTGAAGCGCTACTACGAGAGGAGACTCGCCCAGAAGGACCTGGTAGAGGTGACGCTGCCCCCGCACTTCATGTTCTCGACGAAATCCAGCATCCCGGATCAGATGATCGGGTTGATAGGCGCCCCCTTCCTAGATCTGATCAGGCTGCTTGGGGTGAGGACTGGGGAGCTCCACAAGACGCTGATGTCGGGGGCGGGCGACCCTGAATTTGCCCCTGAATCATTCAATTACCTCTCGCTCTTCGCGCTCTCACAATCGATGGCCAGCTACGCAAGGCGGACCCTGCAGTGGGCAATGAGCTCGAAGAGCCTTGGCAAGGAATGCTGCAAGGAGGTGCAGTTCCTCGTCAAGAACAGGGCGCTCATAGAGGACACCTTCAAGGCGCTGCGGCAGGAGAGGATCGATTCGCTGAAGATACGGATTCATGGCGACTACCACCTCCAGCACATACTCCTCTCGGGCTGCGACTTCACGATCATTGATTTCGAGGGCGAGCCGACTAGGCCGATAAGCGAGCGGAGGCTGAAGCGCTCGCCCCTGAGGGATGTTGCATGCATGATCAGGTCCTTCCACTACGCCGCATTGGCGGGACTGAGGGAGATGCCCCTTGACCCTACGACCGCCCTATCACTGGAGAGGTGGGGCGACCTGTGGTACAAGTGCTGCGCCAGCGCCTTCCTCGTCGCATACATACAGACCGTGAACGGGACAGGCATCATCCCCTCAAGCGAGGCTTCGTTCAAAACCCTTTTGAATGCGTTCCTGCTTGAGAAGAGCATCTATGAGCTGGCATATGAGCTGAACAACAGGCCCGCCTGGGTCTCGATCCCGCTCCGTGGAATCTACGACTTGCTTGGTGTCTAGAGTGTCTGACAAGATGCCGCCATCCGGAGAGATGCAGGAGAAGGAATGCAGCCTTCTGACCAGCTATGACGTCTATCTGTTCAGGCAGGGCAAGCATTTCAGGCTCTACGAGAAGCTCGGCTCGCATGCCATGGATGCGGGGGGAGAGCGCGGGGTCTACTTCGCGGTGTGGGCTCCGAATGCGAGGCGCGTCTCGGTAATCGGGGACTTCAACTCATGGGATCCCTCGATCCATCCGATGAGACTGCATGACAACGGCTCCGGGATATGGGAGGCGTTCATCCCCGGCGTCAAGGTAGGCGCGCTCTATAAATACAGCATCCTGCCGAAGAACTCAGACCTCAAGCTCGAAAAGTCCGACCCCTTTGCATTCCTGTGGGAGCTCCCTCCAAGGACCGCTTCGGTCGTGTGGGACGCGAGCTACTCTTGGCGGGACTCGCAATGGATGGCCAACAGGAGGCAGCACAACTCCCTCACCGCCCCCATATTGGCATATGAGGTCCATCTCGGCTCGTGGAGGAGTGGCGCTGTCGGCAAGGGCCGCTGGCCGACCTACCGGGAACTGGCCGACGGGCTCTCAGGGTATGTCAAAGACACAGGATACACCCATGTGGAGCTCATGCCCGTCATGGAACACCCCTTTTACGGGTCGTGGGGATACCAGGTAACTGGATACTTTGCCCCGACGAGCCGCTTCGGGTCGCCTGCCGACTTCAAATACTTCGTCGAGCGGCTCCACAGGGCGGGCATCGGCGTGATACTGGACTGGGTCCCGTCCCACTTCCCGACCGATCCGCACGGCCTGGCGTTCTTCGACGGCAGCTGCCTCTACGAATACTCCGACAGGAGGAAGCGGTTCCACCCCGACTGGAAGAGCAACATATTCGACTACAAAAAGAGCGAGGTCAGGTCATTCCTCATAAGCAATGCGCTCTTCTGGCTGGACCGTTACCACGCCGATGGCTTGAGGGTCGACGCTGTTGCGTCGATGCTGTACCTTGACTACTCCCGGAAGAAGGGCGAATGGCTACCGAATGAGTATGGGGGGAAGGAGAACCTCGAGGCCATCTCGTTCCTTCGCCTTCTGAACGAGGTAGTCTATGGCGCATATCCGGACACGCAGATGATTGCCGAAGAGTCAACCGCCTGGCCGATGGTCTCGCGGCCGATATACGTGGGCGGACTGGGATTCGGGATGAAGTGGAACATGGGATGGATGCACGACGTCCTCGAGTACATGTCCAAGGACCCCCTTTACAGGAAGTACCACCACGACCAGATCACATTCAGCATCTGGTACGCCTTCGCCGAGAACTTCATGCTCTCGCTCTCCCACGACGAGGTGGTCTACGGGAAGGGCTCCATGTTGAGGAAGATGCCCGGCGACCGGTGGATGCAGTTCGCAAACCTGAGGCTGCTTTACGGCTATATGTATGGGCACCCTGGAAAGAAGACCCTCTTCATGGGCAACGACTTTGGCCAGACCGATGAGTGGTCCCACGAGGGCTTTTTGGATTGGGGGCTGCTCGACCAGCCCCTGCATGGGGGGCTCAGGAGGTGGGTCCGGGATCTGAACGCCGCCTACAGGCGCGAGCATGCCCTATACGACCTGGACTTCTCGCCGAGGGGCTTTGAGTGGGTTGATGCGAAGGACTGGGAGAAGAGTATCATAAGCTTCATAAGAAAGAGCGCCGACGGCTCTGAGAAGATCCTTGTCGTCTGCAACTTCACCCCGATCCCTAGAACGGAATACCGGCTCGGCGTCCCGTGCGGAGGGACGTGGCGAGAGATCTTGAATAGCGACATACAAGACTATGGGGGCGGCGGATACGGCAATATGGGCAAGGTCGAGGCAAGCACCATCGCCTCGCATGGTCGGCCATTCTCCGTTTCCTTGACGCTGCCTCCGCTCGGAGTCCTGTTTCTGAAGCATGTGGACGAGCAGAAGGGGGAGCCTTTGCATGAGCCCCAGTGACCATGCCGGCCATAAGAGACGGCAGGCGCCTGCATGATGGCGGGGCGGGGCGGCGGGCCATTGGCGCATCCGACAAAAAAATACAAATGGCTGCCGCAGGATATTGAAGGTGGTGAATGGAAGATGGAGCCTCTCGACTCGAGGGACCGGTCAGTCGGCATCGATATGGGCGGCAGCTGGATCAGGGCCGCGCTGGGAGACCGAAACGGCAAGATCATCCGGAGGGCAGTCGCCCCGATGGACGCGGGCGATGCGGACGCATTCATCAAGCAGCTCGATGCCCTCATCAGGAGGGTCGCAGGGGACTCGCTGGGGGAGGTCACAGGCATAGGGATCGGCGCGGCCGGCCGGCTCGACCTCAAGCGGGGTGCAATCATGTTCTCACCGCACACCTGCCTGCGGGACTTTGGCATCGCGTCCGAACTCGAATCGCGCACGGGAAAAGAGGTCAGGCTCCTCAACGACTGCGCGACCGCCGTCCTTGCAGAGCGCCTGATCGGCGCAGGGAGGGGCTGCGACAACCTGGTCTATGTCGGGATCGGTACCGGGATCGGGGGCGGGATAATAGTTGACGGGAGGCTGATCCTGGGCAAGGACGGCAACGCTCACGAGATCGGCCACATGATCATTGACATCGATGGGCGCATCGCGTGTGAATGCGGCGGTCTCGGGCACTGGGAGGCGTATACGTCTGGGAGCGGGCTCCCCAAGCTTGCGAGGCACCTTGCCGAGGGATACGCTGAAGAGTCGCCTTTCCTGGATTGCGTGCGGAAATGCCGGCCGAACGCAAAGGAGATCTTCGACGCCGCGGCAGGCAAGGACCGCTTCGCCGTGCACGTCCTCGATGTCGCATCGGAGATCAATTCAAAGGCATTCGCGAACCTGGTGGACCTGTACGACCCGGAGCTGATAACGATCGGCGGGGGACTGGCTATGAAGAACAGGGACCTCGTCATGCCGCCCATCTCTGAGAGGCTGCCCGCTTACTCGTTCAACCGGGCGCCGAGGGTCATTCCGACCCCGCTGGGGGAGGACGCCCCGCTCCTAGGCGCAATATTGGCGGCATATGGCCCGGCAGGCACCCACGGCGTCTGATCGGCCCCTCACCGCTCGCCGAGCTGCTGCTTCGCATCTTTGATGGCAGCGGTTATGCAACCCACCATCTCATTGCGCAGAACCTCGGCCGAGCCTCCTTTCGACTCTATCCTTCTCAGTTCGGATGCCAGCCCGCTGCATCCCAGAATCTCATCGGTCCACTTGCTCAGGTCTCCGCGCATGAGGTGGAATGCGATGGACTCCTGCTTGGCCTTCCCTACCGCGTCCCTCAGCTCAAAGAGATTCCTCGCGATCGCCTCAGGGGGCATGGCGAAGCCCGCTGCGAAATGGAATGCATGCCCTTCGGGCAGCTCGCCGTATAACATCCTGAAGTATCTGGACCTCTTGCCTGCGACCGCATAGAGCCTCTGCCGGAAGTCCGTGAACGCCCACAATGTGCTTATGAACGCCTCCACAGGGCTGTCGAAATGGGAGAAGTAGTCATGGATCGCGCCCGTCGCCCCTCCCTTCGTGCCCATGTATTGGAAGTTGTCGCTCTGGGTGAAGAGCCGCCAGAGCCTGATCATCTTCTCATTCGAGACCTCGACTATCGGCTTCAGGTACTTCATGGTCTCGAAGCAGTACCTCTGGTTAGCGTTTCCGACCCACGCCGAGAGGTCCTTCTCAAGATCGGCGCCCGATAACGCCTCATCAATGTCCACCTCGCCAACGGGCTTCAGCCCATCAGCCGCCTCAGACGGCGTCTCGACCATGAAGTCCTTGTGATTCCGGATTTGAGCCGGCAGATCCTTCAGGAAGTCCCCCGGACCGGCCTCATTGATGAAGTGCTCCCCGAACGTTTCAAGGCTGAACTCGATCATGGTTAGGTCGCCCTCAGCGTATGACAGCCCATCCACGAAGTCCTTGGCAGCTATCCTTCGCGCCTGCCGCGCGGTGCCCGCGAACCTGAAGTTCACCATATCCGACTGACGGTAGTTTCTCACAAGCACACGGACAGGGCTGCCCTTTGCAGCGTATATGTAGTTGGGGGACCTCCAGTCCAGCATCCGCTCAGTGCCGTCTGCTATCACGTTCCTGAAGCCCATCCTGCCTGCAGCCTCTGCAACCGCGTTGTTGTAGATGAGCCCTGTATTCTTGAACGTGACCGCATCCACCCCAAAGAGCTTCTTTATCGCCCTCCTGTGCATGTCAGCCTGCTGCATGAACTCCTTCTCATCGATGAGGCTGGCCAGAGAATGGTAATACGTCTGCCCGACAAATTCGCAACTGCCCGACCTGGCGAGGCCGCCGAGCAGGTCTATGACCTCGGGGCACCACTCCCTGCTCTGCTCCAGGAGCGTCCCGGAGATGACGATGGCGCATTTGAATCCGTGCTGGTCCACCCCCTGAGATATCGCCCTCAGCCCCGGAAGATAGCTGTTATTGGCAAGCCTCAGGAAGACCCTTCTGTTGAGCTCGTCGTCAAAAAATTCCGCCTCCATGTCCGCGCTCTTCGTGGGTTTCTTGCCGAAGATGCACCTAAGGCGTTTCGGCTGGTGCATCTCAAAAAGAGGTATGATATGGAGCAATTTTGATCCTTCAATTAATGCTTGGTCTTGTGATATTTCAACCTATTGAAGCCGTTGCGCCCAACAAGAATCTGGCTGATCAATAGAGTCAGGTCCACCGCTGCCGCTCAGTTCCTCTTTCCGACCAGTTCTATGTGCATTCTAAGGTAGTTCATGATACCTTTGGTTATCAGGAAATTCAGCTTGACATGCCTCCTTCCACTCTGACCTAGCTCCCTAGCCAGCCAAGGCTTCTTCAGAAGGAGCGCAGTCTTCTCTGCGGCTTCTTCGTAATTGTCTATAAGGTAGCCTGTTGCTCCGTCGATGACCTGTAGCGATATCCCCCCTGCCCGTGTTCCAACGACGGGCACCCCCTTCCAAAGGGCCTCGGTTACGGTCAGACCGAACCCCTCCCGCTTCGACATCTGAAGGGCAACGCTGAACGCTCTCTGGAAGGCATTGACCTCCAAATCGCCGACGCCGTCCAGATTAGTCAGCACGAATACGTCCTTCTCCTTGGCCGCAAAAGCCATCGCCTTCTCGTACCACTCCGCCGCCTCGGGGTCATCCTTGGCGAAGGAGCCGATCAGGACCAGTTGCGCAGCTCGGACCCTCGCCTTTACCATCCTGTGAACAGCTATCGCCCCGAGGGGGTCCTTCCACGGGTCGAAACGCCCCACTTGGCCGATTATCGGCCGCTCCGGGTCGACCCCATAGCGGTTGAGGGTTTTTTCAATCTCAGAGACGCTTATCCCTGCATTCTTAGTGGCGAGAGGGTCTATTGTCGGGTGATCTATAAGCACCTGCGTTTCGAGGTTCCTCGGTATGTACTTCTCGAGCGAGAAGATAGCAATGTTGTACCTCTGGACCAGTTCCATGAGCGGCCCCCAGATGCGGAGATTCGGGGACGATGTGTCGATGTGGCATCTCCATGCCCACTTTCCGCCTCTTCTGTATTCAATAAGAGGAAGGGGCTGCGGATCATGGATGACCAAAACATCTCCTTCGAGGTTCAATATGGACGAATTGAATCGGACCGTGTCGAAGTAATGCCTCCATTCTGCCTCGCTAAGAGCCACCTCCTGATTCCCCTGCAATGCGTTGTGCATCTTCTTCGTCACGGTGAAGAACTCTGTATCCCCCTTCAGTGTCTGCCAATTCGCATCGATGTCAAGGGACTTTGCCAAAGGGATTATCCTGCTGAGGATCTCGGCCACGCCGCCCCCGTACGGGGTGGCGTTGATGTGCACTACCTTCTCGCCCTTTATCAGTTCCGCAAGCTGCTTTATGCCCTCAACCTCGCCCTCCCCGACGATGGGGGCGTAATCATCTACCTTCACCATCTACTTCATCATCTCAAGCACCGAATTGACTCCGAGCATGCGCACTGCTCCGGCGACGATGTCTATCCTTGAGGCTATTCCGACCAGTCTCCCTTCATTAGAAAGAACAGGAAGGCCGCTTATCTCCATGTCCACGATCATTCTGGCGGCCTCACCTGCATCCTCCGTTGTGGGACATGAGATCACATCCCTGCTGGCCACGGCATCCACGCGGTCTGAGAGGGCGTCCGCCATCCCCTCCCCTCCGTTCAAAGCAGCCATGCCCTCGTCCTCCGAGAGGAGGTGTCTTATGACATCGTTGACCGTGATCATGCCCGTCAGCCTGCTATCCTTAACTATCGGAAGCCTCCGGACCCTCTCCTTAAGCATCTTATCGGCAGCGTCACGCATCGTGGCATCGTGTGGTATGGTCACCGGCTCGGATCTCATCACGTCATCTACCCTGATGCCCAGCATCTTTCCCTTTAGGTGTTCAAGGAACTTTATCTCTTCGACTATGCCCCTATACGCGTTGACATCGTTTACGAGAACGACATAGCCGAGCAAGTTCTCCGACATGTACTTCAGGACCGTGTCGGCATCCACATACTCCGGGAATATCTGGTGGCTCTCGTCCGTGAATATGCTTACCGGTTCGTGAAGCATCCACCTGAAGCCCTTCTCCTCCTTTAATGCCACGCCCCTCTTTCCCATTATGACCTCGAGTATTCTCCTCGCGCTGAGTATGCCCTTGAACTTGCCCTCCCCGTCCACTATCACCCCGCGGTAGTACCTCTTCTTTGCGCCCATAGTCTGGAGCGCCTTTGATAGAGGGGCGTCCCAGCATATTGCTGCCCTTTCCGAAGAAAAAAGCCTCGCTTCCATCCTTTCCACTACTTAATACTCTTGCGTCGTCCTCTTTAGAGTGTTGTTGCTGCGGGCGGCTTTTGCATCTTGACCGCTCACTACCTCTTGAAGCCCGCCCTCGCGGATCGCCTCTGCCCTTGCGCGTCCCATCAGCAGGGCATCTCGCAGGGAATGTGTTGAACAGATAAATAGTTTCTTCATCGAATATTCTGTTGCACAGAATTTGCATATCATCAAAAATGAGCCTCTCTTTTTCGACAACTAAGCTAAATATGGACTTGCATCCTACTTATCACACCTTGGGGAGGGGCTTTGGTGACACCGCTATTTGCGACCCTTTACATACTGCTCCTCATCGGTATCGCCGCTTTGGGGGGGTATCTCGCCCTCTATTCGTGGAATCGGAGGATAGCGCCCGGTGCCAAGGCATACGCTGCATTCATGGCCACAATGGCCTGCTACATGGTCTGCCTTGTCCTGGAGTTTGCGGCGGGGGACTTGGCAACGAAGATACTGTGGAGCAAGATGGAATATATCTCGGCCGCAATTGTGCCGCTCATCTGGCTGGGGTTCTCCCTGCAATTCACCGAAAGGGGGGGCTGGCTGAGCAGACCGAAGCTCGCCATTCTGTCCTTGATACCCGCCATAACATTGGCGCTGGTATGGACGAATGAGTACCACGGCCTGATCTGGAACGTTATCCCGCCTGAAGTCGGAGTCCCCTTCCGGATAATGCTGGTCGCCGCATACGGATCATGGTTCTGGGTCTTCTGGGCATACAACTCCATTCTCATACTCGCCGGCAGCGTGATCCTAATTGCGGACGCAGTGGCGTCGAAGAGGCACCAGCGGGGGCAGATCGCTGCGCTCATCCTCGGGGCAATCCTTCCGTGGCTCAGCATTCTGGCATTCATCTTTAGGCTCAATCCATACAATGAGATCAGCATCGCCCACTTCGCGTATATCCCGGCGGGCTTGCTGATAGCTTGGGCCCTCTTCAATTACCGCGCCTTCGACGCCCTCCCTACAGCCTACGACGTGCTGACGAGAGGAATGGCTGACGGCATCATGATTGTCAATCCACAGGGTGCGATCACCAACGTGAACCCTGCATCAGAAGGGATATTGAAGCGCCCAATGCAGGCACTCATCGGAAAGCAGGCGGCGTCCGTGCTGCCAAGGTGGCTAGATGCTGGTGAGCGTGAATTGAATGTGACGACCAAGTATTTTATCGATGCCCCAGATTCAGGTCAAGGCGCCCCCCCTGCGCAGAAGAGATACTACGAGATGGGCATCTCGCGGATAGTGAACAGGAAGGAGGAGCATGTCGGCTGGCTGGTTCTTATTCATGATATCACGAACCTGAAGCAGAGGGAGGAGCACCTCCAGACTCATTCGGCCGAGCTTGAGGCGATGGTCGACAAGACGCAGAGGCTGCTGAAGGAGAAGGAGCGGCTCGCAGCGATAGGCGAGACTGCTGCAATTGTGGGGCACGACCTGAGGAACCCGCTGCAGTCGATAGCAAACACCCTCTTCCTGATGAACGATACCTTGAAGGAGATGCCTGAGAGCGAGTTCAAGAGGACAATGGTTTCCCACTCCGAACGGTTCAGCAAGAACGTCTTCTACATGGAGAAGATAGTCTCCGACCTGCAGGACTTCTCCAGGAATCTGGAGCCGTCGCTCGTCGAGGTGGGGCTCTCGCAGGTCGTCGACGACGCCGCTGCCTCGATAATCGTTCCCTCCAACATTGCTATGACGAAGGTTGTGCCCGCGGATCTGAGGATAAAAGCCGATCCGCTTCTCATGCGGAGGATGCTGGTAAACCTCTTCAGCAACGCGATACAGGCGATGCCGGACGGGGGAACGCTTCTCGTGTCTGCCGCGAGCGAAGGGAAGACCATCAGAATTGCTATAATTGACAACGGGGTAGGGATGTCTGGTGAGACTATGAGCCAGCTCTTCCGGCCGCTCTTCACAACGAAGGCAAAGGGGATGGGCATGGGGCTGGCTGTGATCAAGCGGATAGTCGAGGCACACAACGGAACCATAAACATTCAGAGCAGGCCGGGCGAGGGGACGACGGTCATGATATCCTTGCCGCAACAATAGGGCACTGAGCCACAGCCTTCCGTGTGCCTGTACAACAACCTCTGGATGGGGGAGATCGCAGGCGCTGACCGCGACTCAGTCGTTTTCGCCGAGGAATGCCCTCACCCTCGCGAGGTACGCCACCTCCATCTCGAGGTGGTGAGTGTGCGACGCCCCCTCGAAGACCACCGCCTCGGCGTTGGGCATCTCCCTGCAGTACTCCCTCGTGGCAGCAGGCGTCGCCTCGTCATAGCTGCCGCAGGTGAAGAGCGTGCGCACCTCAAGCTCCTTCAGGCGGCCGACCCTGTCAAAATTCTTGAGGGTGCCGGTCAGCGTGAACTCGCTAGGCCCCCACATGTGGAGGTATGTCTGAACTCCCATCTTTGCCATCGACCTGTTGAGGCACTCCGGCCATGGGTCCAGCCTGCATACGTGCTTCCTGTAGAACGCCCCGATTGCATCATGGTACTCCTTGGACTGGAAGTCCCCCGTCAGCTCCTTCTCCAGTATGTTTGCTTTGATGCAGGGAGGCATGGACTCAAGGTATTCCCTGCAGTCCCTCGCGAACCTGGGGGCGCTTATCGCCGGCGCTGAGAGGACCATGCTGGCGACCCCCGCCGGCCTGCCGAGCATGTACTCGACGCCGAGCATGGTCCCCCATGACTGGCCCAGCAGGTGCACCCTGTCCAGGCCGAGCGACGACCTGACCATGGCGAGCTCGTCCACGAACCGCTCCACAGTCCAGAGCGAGACGTCCTGGGGCCGGTCTGAGAGGCCGCACCCTAGCTGGTCGTAGAATATGACCTGCCGCCCTTCTGCCAGCGCCTCCAGTGGCTCCAGGTAGTCATGGGGGACTCCAGGGCCCCCGTGCAAGACCAAGAGGGGGGGCTTGGAAGTCTTGTTGCCTACTGCCTTAAACCAGACCCTGCCACCGGCGACGCCTACATACCCTTCAACTGAAGCGTGACCCATCCTCGAATCCCTGCCGACCACTGAGGCGATAGTTGCTACCTTTTTTTGCGCGGATGCCTACATACATCTTTGCTAAGCTTAAAAGGAACGACCACACCAATACTTCTATCAATATCGCAGGCGGGCGGCAATGTCTTCCAGATCAGTGCGCTTGTCGAGGGCAGCGGTGGCGGCGCTACTCTTGATGCTGGCACTCTCGGCTCCGGTTTGGCCGGCATCGGCATCGGCAGCCCGGGCAGACGCCGGCACGCAGAACTCACTCGCCATCCAAGTGCCAAACGGCGCGGACGTGCCCCAGTGCATATACCTCTTCTACGATAGCGGCTGCCAAGACTGCCAAGAGGTCAAGGCATTCCTAGAGGCGCTGGAGGCGAACAGCACCTTGCTGACCGTCCACTACTTCGAGATCCGCAACTACTCGAACTGGCAGCTCATGGTGGACTTCTACCGCTCCAAGAACATGAGCGCATTCGAGGTGCCCGTCGTCTTCATCGGGAACGAGGTCCTGCTCGAGGTCGCAAACATCGAAACGAGCGTCCCCCTGCTGCTGGCGAACAAGACCGGATGGATGTGCCCATCAATTAACTCGACGATACCGGATTACGAGCCGCCATCCACGCCGCCTATAGCGATAATCTTCGGGATGGCGTTCGCAGACTCCCTCAACCCCTGCGCGATATCAGTCCTGCTCCTCCTTGTTGTTGCGCTGTCCGTCTCCTCCATATCGGTCCTCAAGACAGGGATAGCCTACATATTGGGCAACTTCGTGGCTTACTTTCTGATAGGGATCGGCCTCTTCTCCACCCTCAACCTCTTCACGCTCCCGGCGTACACCTCCAAGGTCATTGCGATCCTTGCCATAGCAGTCGCGGTGATCTCCCTCTTCTCGAAGCTCCCCAAGCAGACCAGGCCGATAATCAAGAGCATAATCTCCGCGATCACTTCGCCATACGCCGCATTCGCAGCGGGGGCGGTGATCTCGGTCATCGAGCTCCCCTGCTCTGGAGGGCCGTACTTCCTAGCGCTTACGCTCATGAGCCAATACCTGATGAGCCAGTCGGAGGTGCTGATCTACCTCGTCATATACAACATGATCTTCGTCCTGCCCCTAGTCGCCGTCCTCGCGTTCTATTCCGCAACGAAATCGGTCGACATCCCCCGCAACTACATAAGGTATGCGTCCGCCGCGATAATGGTGATCATGGGGATTGCGCTCTTCCTAATCTAAATCCCCGATATTTTTCCAGCAGTGCCGCATGGCGCAGCCAGTCAGGGCGTCTGCCCCGCGGTTCGAAATCCCATATTCCGGCCACGAGCAAAAGATTATTATTCCACCGCCAGTCTGTTTTACTACGCATGGGCCGGTCGTCTAGTTTGGTTAGGATACTGCCCTGACACGGCAGTGGTCACCGGTTCGAGTCCGGTCCGGCCCACCATCGAACCTTCTTTATCTGATGACAAAGAAGCTTCACCAAGAAAACGCTTTTTTGATGCATTCATGCCTCTAGGACAGTCCTCGGTTATCCCAGGGGACAGTCCCAAGAGCCTCTCCAGGTATTGCGATACCGTGATGCCCCTCTCCGCTGCTTTGGACTGCAGTTGATTCATGGTCCCTTCCTTGAGGGTCAATACCTTATAGCCCGGTTTCGGCATAAAACCACCTTGCAATTAATGTTTTTTATTGCTGCAAGGTCCTAATTAAGCTAAAGAATCAAGCTTTTTGCCCCAAAACGCAGCTCAGTTCTTAAGGTCCTGCTTTAAGCAATCATTCATTATGGCAGATGTAGCAATCGCCTTTCAATCTTGAAGGATCATAACTTAATTGCGCCTTCAATTCTGCCAATTTTCCAGCAAACTCCTTGCGCAGCCGGTAATAATCATCAAACAGTGATTTGATAACCGGATCCTCAGGATNTCAGGGCGTCTGCCCCGCGGTTCGAAATCCCATATTCCGGCCACGAGCAAAAGATTATTATTCCACCGCCAGTCTGTTTTACTACGCATGGGCCGGTCGTCTAGTTTGGTTAGGATACTGCCCTGACACGGCAGTGGTCACCGGTTCGAGTCCGGTCCGGCCCACCATCAAACTTTTTGGGTTCTTTTAATGGCTTGGCTGAAGAAGCGGCCATTTATGCATGGTCGTTCCTGCGGAAGAGGATGTTGTTGATGTCCGACCTGCTTATCGAGCCGATTACGACCCTCACGTCGTCGACATCGACGACCGGCAGGTTTGGTTCGGATGTCGTTATCATCTTTTCGAGCACTGAGGATGCGTCCTCATTTGCCAGCACAGTAGTGACCTCCCTCCTCATGCAATCCTTGACGCGCATCGCCCTCCACCGCTCCCTCGGGACGGAGATGTCCTTCTTGAAGATCATGCCCACAAGCTTTGCGTCGTCGTCAAAGACAAAGTGGTTGACCGTCTCATAATCAGGGTGCTCGAGCATGAACTCATCTAGCGCCATCTCCTGGTGAACGGACTCAACGAATATCGACATCAGATCCTTCGCCATGATGTCCGTCCCAGCCGTCCGCATGTAAGCAGGGGTCATCACTCCGGTGGTCTCGTCCGGGGAGACGTTGGCGCGCTTTATCGATGCCTTCATGAGCGTCGGGAAGATTATTGCCACGATGAGCACGCTGAATATGTAGAGGGAGAATAGCCGATCATCGACTATACCGATGGTAAAGAGCGTTAGCATGAGCGCCATATCGACCGCCCCCTTTGACATCATGCTGAAGCTCACCGCAATGGGCGCGCTCAACTTCGTCACTATCGCTCCTACGAGCGCCCCGAGGAACTTCCCCACGCTGTTCAGGAAGAGCACCCCAACGATGATGACGACCGGAAGAGTCGTGAACGAGAAGTTGAAGTATATCCCCATCCCCGCGAAGAACATCGGCACGAAGAGCCCATAGCCAAGCCCCTGCATCCCCTTGGCGATCTCAGCATGGATCTCCTTTGAGAGCGGCGAGAGCATGATCCCCAGCAGCAGCGCGCCGATGGCTCCATGCAGTCCGCTCCATTCGGCAAAGACGACAAAGAGCAGGATTACCCCGATCAGAATCCCCAACGAGATTTCCTTGGTCTTCCCGTATTTTCTTATGGTCCCAAGGAGCCTTGGCATGGCGTATATCCCAACCACCGCCGCTACGATGAAGTAAACGATCATGGTCGCGGCGAAGAAGACCAAGTCGAGCAGCATGTTCGACGGGTTGTCCAGCATCTTGATTGCAATGCTTACGAAGAGCAGCCCCAGGAACTCGACGATAGCCCCTGTCGTGAATGTGACGAGCCCAATCGGCTTCCGTATGTAACCTAAATCCATCAGCACCTTAGCCAACACGCCGAGGCTGGTTATCGAGAAGACCGCGGATATCGCGAGGGCGGTCACCTGCGCGTAGCCAAACATCACGAAGAATTGGAACGAGAAGGCCAGCGGTATGATGAACGCCAGCACCGCTGCATAGAAGAGCTTCTTCCTGAAGACAGTCATCAGACCGGGGACGTCTATCTCCTCGAAGCCGATCAGGAAGAAGAGGAAGATTGCCCCCAGCTCGAAGAAGAGCTGTATGTCGGGGGAGGCGCTCACCACGGCGAGGCCCGTCGGGCCAAGCACTATCCCCGCGATGATGTACCCTACCACAGACGGCTGCTTGAGCCTGTGGCAAATCTCTTCTGCGATTTTGGAGGCGAGTAAAAGAAGGGCTATCGAGAGGAGGGTCCACATCAACGCAGGTCTAGCATATTCTATTTTCGCTCAGATTAAAAACATTCGCTACCTGATCGATTTGTGCTTCAGCGTCTACCGGCAGCGGGTCGCGGCGCCCCCTGCCTAGACGCTCCATGCAAAGCGAATTCAAACCCATGATAAAATGCCGTTTTCTGGCGATATTTCAAGCAAACAATCAGGCAGATGATCGGTTAAACAATCCGTTAAACAGTCCCTCTTTGTCGCAGTTATGTTCGAACATTTCCGTTTAAATAACATTATAACAAGTTATATTAATATTTCAATCCATATAAAAATGGGGCGAATTAATGAACGAAGAAATTTTAAATGGGCTAGCGGATGCGGTAATCGCTGGAGACGTCGAAAAGGCTGAGAAGTGTGCAAAGGACTCTATATCAGCGGACATGGACGCGTATACCTCCATAATGGAAGGATGCGCCAAGGGCATGAATGTTGTCTCGAAGAAGTACGAATGTGGCGAGACATACGTGCCAGAGATCCTGTGCTCCGCGGAAGCCATGAACGCTGCCATGGATATCCTGAAACCTCACCTCAAAGCAGATGCGACTGCTGTGCCAAAGAAGATAGTGCTCGGAGTCACTAAGGGTGACGTCCACGAGATTGGCAAAAACCTCGTGAAGCTGATGCTTGAGGCGGCCGGCTTCAAGGTGATCGACCTTGGCAAGGACGTGCCGACGGAGAAGTTCGTCGCTGCCGTCAAGGAGGAGGACGCCGACATCTGCGCGCTGTCTGCGCTTATGACCACGTCCATGATCTTCATGCCGGACGTGATCAGAGAGGTCAAGCGCGTGAAGCCGTCAATCGTCACCATGGTTGGCGGAGGGCCGTTAAGCGCGGCCACGGCAGAGACCTACGGCGCCGACGGCTATGCCAAGGACGCATCTGTAGCGGTCAAGGTAGCAAAAGACCTCGTCAGGAGTGTTTGAAAATGAGAGATAGACTATCACCTGGAGAAAGAATGTTCGGCTTAATGACCGGTCAAAAGATCGACAGGATACCTGTAAGTCCGTTCGCGATGGGGTATGCCGCCAAAGTATGCGGCTTCTCGATCGGAGACTTTTACGCGAATGCGAAGGTGAATTTCAGATCTCAACTGATGGCGGCAGATATGCACGGCTACGACTCCTCTCCGATGTACGGGTACGCCAGCATCGGGGCTTGGGAGTTCGGAGGGAAGATAGGCTTCCCGTACGAGGTCGGCCACGGGGCGCCTTACGTTATAGAGCATCCAGTGGAGACGCCAGAAGATGTGGACAGGTTGGAGATACCAGACCCCTCACGGGCAGGGTCAAATCCCATTTCGATGGAGGTTGCGAAGCAGTGCAATGCCCTCGGGTTGCCAGCCGTATTTCAGGTTGGCGGCTTCATCACCTTTGCGGGTAACATCATGGAGCCCGCGCGGATGCTGCTTTGGATGATCCGGAAGCCAGAGCTCGTCCACAAGGTCATCAGCAAAGTATTGGCTTTCCAGAAGCTCACCGCCGATTGGTACATCGACACCTTCGGACCGGAGAAGTGCATGGTTTTCAGCGGAGGCGCAACCGAATCGAACAAGCTGATAAGCGCCAAGCAGTTCGAGACGTTCACGCTACCGAACGAGATTGCCATCAACAAATACGTGCTTGACAAGGGCATCCACTCCGTGCTCATGCACCCGTGCGCAGATCAGAATGCCAACATACCCCACTACCGGAAGATACGCGAGGAGTGCGGATGGAGGGGCAGGTATGTATGGAACTTCGGCCCAGAGACGCCTCTGGAGAAGCAGATCGAGATGTTCGGTGCCCACGATATCATAGGGGGCAATGTGGACCCGCCATCGTTCCAGACTAAGAGCTTCGACGAGGTCATCATGCTCTGCAAGGACAACATCGAGCGGGGCATGAAGAACCCGTCTGGATATATTCTGATGCCCGGATGCGAGCTGCCGCCGCTTACGCCTCCTATCAACGTCCACGCAATGATGACAGCGGCCAGGAAGTTTGGAAGCTTCGAGTAGCTCCCATCTCCCTTTTTTTATAATAAGCTATTCGAGGGCGCGGCATTGCCCGACATAAGGGCAGATAATGCTCAGCATCCATCATCTCTTCAACGCTTCGGCAAGAAGGACCTTCGTGGTCTTTACGGTGCTTTGCATAATCAGGATATTCGCATCGCTGGTTAGGGGGAAGGTCTAAAAATCCCCCTGAATGCATCAAGCAGGAGTTACCGTCTTCTGGTCTGTCCAAGCCTCGCTGTTTGCGGGGCCGGTCTTGATGACTATCGCCGGGCTCTTGTTCGACCAATACGGCGCCTTGAACTTCCACGAGGCGACTCTGCCCGCGGTCATGCTGAACGGAGCGTCGTATATCTTTGGACCCATCTGAGTGCCGATTCCCTCGATCAGGATCCGTATGCTGCCGTCGGTGCCCGTATTCTTTATGCTCAATTCCAGCTCCCCTACGCATGATACGCATCCGGCAGCCCCTCCTCTCCAGACTGCGGAAGATATCTTTGGCAAAACCACCATTTCGTTCACCGGTATATGTTACGCGTCTGTGCCAGATATCCCTGTTCCTTTCCTGCGAAATTCTTCATTTTTCCGCATAGCCAAAACGCTTAAGCATCTACTTAGCCAAAATTATAGGTAACTCGGAGCGTGTCAGCTATTACAGGTCAATATGACGAATGGGCTAAGGTCTACGATATCATGTACGGCAATTACCGGGATGACTTTGAATTTTACCTCAAGGAAGCGAAGAAGTCAAAGGGCAAGGTCCTCGAGGTCGGGTGCGGGACAGGCAGGATCTACCTCGGGCTCCTGAAGCAGGGCATAGACACCTATGGGATCGACATATCCGAGGAGATGCTGTGCACCCTGCGGAAGAAGGCCGAGGATGAGAAGCTCGTGCCAAAGGTCTTCCAAGGCGACATGCGAAACTTCCGGCTCGACGAGCGGTTCGCACTGATCATACTGCCGTTCAGGTCGTTCCTAGTTAACCTGACCTCAGAAGACCAGCTCAGGACACTCAAGAACCTGCACCGGCACCTCCAGCCTGGCGGGCGCCTCATAATGAACTTCTTCTACCCCGATCTGGAGCGCCTCATGAGCTTCGGCAAGGAGTCGGAGGACATCATTGTCAGCGACAGCGGGAAGTATATGCTAAGGGAGAAGTCCTCATTCGTTAGCGAGCCCGACCAGGTGATAGAGACCACGGCGGTGCTGTACAAGGACGGCGAGCTGTATTGGCGGGGAGTGTTCCAGCTGGCGCTGATATACAAGAAGGAGTTCGAGCTTCTGCTGCGGCTTGCCAACTTCAAGAAGTGGGCGGTCCATGGCGGCTTCGACTACAGGCCGCTGACCTCGTTCAAGCAAGAGATGGTCTGGATCGCTGAGAGAGATTAGCCCGATCGGGGAGCAGCCAGATGCGAAGGCTGAGCTGAACAGAACATAAAATAAATTGAATAAAAGGAAAAAAAGGTCAGATGCTTACGTACTTGTAAGCAGCATCGCCGCTCTCGAAGGCGAAGTTGACCGCTCTGAAGCCGGCCATCATGTTTCTCACGTCTGCCCTGATTGCCATCGGGTCTTCCCTGTCGATGACCGTCCTCTTGACAAAGCCCGCTATCTTGGCCATGTCGTCCTCGACCATGCCGAGCCGCGTGATCTCCTGGGTCCCGAGCCTGACGCCCGAGCAGTCCTCCTCGGTCTTGTCGATGGGCAGCGGCGTCTTTGTGGTGATTATGTAGCAGTCTTCGAGCCTCTTCGCAGTCGCGTCGCCGTTGTTGTTTGGAGCCTTGAATATGACCTGGTGCGACCGGGTGAACCCCATTTTGGCGCCGAGGACGTCGATCCCCACGTCGTGGAGCTCCTCTGCCAGCCTGTGCGCATTCTTGACGACCTGCGCGGTATACTCCTTCCCGAATGCGAGGAACTCCGCCAGCGCGACCGAGAGGCCTGCGACCCTGTGGACGTGGTGGTTGTTGACCAACTGCCACGCCGCGTTGTCTATCTCTGACGCGAACCTGCCCTTGCTGAGGATTATCCCTCCCTGCGGCCCGAAGAACGTCTTGTGGGTGCTGCCAGTGACGAGCTCTGCCCCCTCCTTCAGGGGGTCCTGGAACGTGCCCCCGGCGATAAGCCCGAGGACGTGCGCAGAGTCATAGGCAACGATCGCGCCCACCTCGTCAGCGAGCCGCCTGATCTCCCTGACCGGGTGCGGGAAGAGGATCTCGCTTGCCCCGAGCAGGACTATCTTCGGCTTCACCCTCGCGATCACCTTCTCCGCCTCGCCAACATCAATATTCATCAGGTCCATCGAGAACGGCAACGGAACGAGGCTGACCCCGTGGATCTTGGAGGTCTCGCGGAAGCTCGCGTGCCCTCCATCGATGACGCTGAGAGCCGTAACAACGTCGCCCGGGGCGGTCATCGCGTTGAATAGCACAAGGTTGGCCATCGTCCCTGAGATTGGCACATAGTTGACGTGCTCCGCCTTGAANTCCATGGCGGCTTCGACTACAGGCCGCTGACCTCGTTCAAGCAAGAGATGGTCTGGATCGCTGAGAGAGATTAGCCCGATCGGGGAGCAGCCAGATGCGAAGGCTGAGCTGAACAGAACATAAAATAAATTGAATAAAAGGAAAAAAAGGTCAGATGCTTACGTACTTGTAAGCAGCATCGCCGCTCTCGAAGGCGAAGTTGACCGCTCTGAAGCCGGCCATCATGTTTCTCACGTCTGCCCTGATTGCCATCGGGTCTTCCCTGTCGATGACCGTCCTCTTGACAAAGCCCGCTATCTTGGCCATGTCGTCCTCGACCATGCCGAGCCGCGTGATCTCCTGGGTCCCGAGCCTGACGCCCGAGCAGTCCTCCTCGGTCTTGTCGATGGGCAGCGGCGTCTTTGTGGTGATTATGTAGCAGTCTTCGAGCCTCTTCGCAGTCGCGTCGCCGTTGTTGTTTGGAGCCTTGAATATGACCTGGTGCGACCGGGTGAACCCCATTTTGGCGCCGAGGACGTCGATCCCCACGTCGTGGAGCTCCTCTGCCAGCCTGTGCGCATTCTTGACGACCTGCGCGGTATACTCCTTCCCGAATGCGAGGAACTCCGCCAGCGCGACCGAGAGGCCTGCGACCCTGTGGACGTGGTGGTTGTTGACCAACTGCCACGCCGCGTTGTCTATCTCTGACGCGAACCTGCCCTTGCTGAGGATTATCCCTCCCTGCGGCCCGAAGAACGTCTTGTGGGTGCTGCCAGTGACGAGCTCTGCCCCCTCCTTCAGGGGGTCCTGGAACGTGCCCCCGGCGATAAGCCCGAGGACGTGCGCAGAGTCATAGGCAACGATCGCGCCCACCTCGTCAGCGAGCCGCCTGATCTCCCTGACCGGGTGCGGGAAGAGGATCTCGCTTGCCCCGAGCAGGACTATCTTCGGCTTCACCCTCGCGATCACCTTCTCCGCCTCGCCAACATCAATATTCATCAGGTCCATCGAGAACGGCAACGGAACGAGGCTGACCCCGTGGATCTTGGAGGTCTCGCGGAAGCTCGCGTGCCCTCCATCGATGACGCTGAGAGCCGTAACAACGTCGCCCGGGGCGGTCATCGCGTTGAATAGCACAAGGTTGGCCATCGTCCCTGAGATTGGCACATAGTTGACGTGCTCCGCCTTGAATACCTTCTTGGCCAGGTCGGTCGTTATGCCCTCCAGCTCGTCAACATACCTTGTTCCCGAGTAGAATCTGTTATGGAGGAACCCTATGGCGTACCGGTTCCCCAAGTCGGAGATAAGCATCTCCTTTACCGCCTTGCTAGCAACGTTCTCGCTAGCGATCATGTTAAGGCAGGAGCCCCTCCAGCTAGTATGCTCCCTAACGATGTTTTTGATCGTCTCAACGTCTCTCATGCTCAACTTCAGTCACCCTAATCCATGGAGTCCCGGATTGCGAGGCATCTGCCCCCTAAAGCGCTCCTGCAACCCGTGGCTGCGTGGACCTTCTCCTTTTTTTACGCCTTAGATAAAACCTTTTCTAATGGAACAAGGCGGAGCCGGGCCTGATCCGGATCGCGCTCTCGTGCCTACCTGCAGGGGCGGGAAGAAAAAGTTGCGGCGCCGGCAGCGCCGCTAGCGCCATTAAACCGTGAAGGTCTCGCCTATGCTCGGCGCGTATGCATCCAAGCCGGTCTCTTCTTTTATCCTTGAGGCGAAGTCCGTGCAAGAGGCCGCCTCGCCATGGACGCAGAGCACTTTGGGGTTGCCCTTCAGCCCCTTAACGATCTGCATGAGGCCCGACTTGCCGCAGTGAGATGAGAAGTCGACCCATTCCACCCTGCACTTCGCCTTCTTGAGTTCGCCAGGCGGGCCATACTTCCCCTCGTCCATAAGGATTCTGCCAGGGGTCCCGGGCACCTGGTATGAGACGAGGATCACCGCGTCATTCGACCTGTTCTTGATCTTCTCCATGTACCTAGTCGAGGCCCCTCCGCTCAGCATTCCCGATGAGCTGATGATGACGCCAGGCTTCGACAGTGCCCTGTTCCGGTCCCTCTGCCCCTGGATCCAGTTTGACCTTGCCATCGCATCCCTTATGAGCTTTGGGTCCCTCAGCTCCTCCGGCCTACCGGCGATCATCTTGGTCGCCGTCCTGCTCATGCCGTCGATCGTGATGTCGTACTTGAAGCGGTTCTTCTGCAGTATGCAGAGTATCTCCTGCGACCTGCCAACCGAAAATGCCGGGATCAGCGCAACGCCCCTGCCCTCGACCACTTCGTTGGCGGTCTCCACGAGCTTCTTCTCGCACTCCTCCCTGGGGGTATGCTCCACGGTGCTCTCTATTATTGCCATATCGAGCTCCGGCAGCTTGGGGTCGGCCCTCTTGAGCAGCGCGGTGTCGATCGTGTTGATGTCGCCCGAGTACCAGATGTTCTTTCCCTCGAGGTCAACTAGTGAGTTCACGCTGCCAGGTATATGTCCTGACGACTGGAACGTGACCTGCGCCTGCCCCATCTTGTATGTGCCCTCCCTGATGTCCGTGGAGCTCTCGATCATAGTCTTCAGCTCGAGCGCCTCGAACGGGATGTAATACGACGAGAGGTGAAGGAGATCCCTGATCAGGATATCCGTCAGCTGCTTTGTTATGTTTGCCATATAAATTGGCGGGGACTCGGATGTGTAGAACAAAGGCGCAATCCCCGAGTGGTCGAGGTGCGCATGTGAAATGATTATACCGTTAAGACCCTTCGGCGAAGTCGAAAGCGGGAACGATGGCCGCTCCTCCTTTACGAGGACCCCATAATCGAGCAGGAGTTTTGTGTTAGCTCCCTTGACCTCGAAGCCCGACCGGCCGACTTCCTTTCCGGCGCCGAATACCGTTACATTAACCAATCTCTACGTTCCTCCTTAATTCTCATCAAAACAAACTTTTCCACTCTTAAATACGCTTCTATTACGCTTAGTCAATATATTAGCGAGAAGCTACGCTTTATTAGTCAGTCTAGATTAGCAAAAAAGGAGCTGATTTCGTTGGCGATCACATTTCACATGAAGGAGAAGAAGCTCAAGGGCAGCATTCTGGTTACTGGATTCCATGGCCTTGGAGCCACCGGCTTCATATCTGTTAAGCACGCCGTGACGTCGCTCAACGCCGAGCTTATCGGCTATATCGAGTCCTCGCGGATCCCGCCGTTCGTCTCTATGGAGGAGAAGCGCCTCTCTCTGCCGTTCGAGATATACCGCAAGGACAACTACATATTCGTACTCACCAACGCCCCGCCCCACCCGAAGGAGCGGCAGGAGTTCTCAAAGGCCATCGCCGATTGGGCGATCAGCGAGAACATGTCAATGGCCTTCCTCGTCGGGGGGCTGGACAGCAGGCTGAAGCCCGCCGAGAGCGACAAGATACGCTGCACGGTGACCAGGGCATATGATACGTCGAAGCTCGAGATTCCGATACTTGAGAAGGGGCTCTTCGTAGTCGGACCGCTGGCCATAATGCTGACCCAGTTCGAGATAAGCAACTTCCCTGCGATCGCAATACTCCCCTATGCCAACCCGACGAGGCCGGATCCGATGGCAGCGTCGGTCGCCGTCGAGGAGCTGAACAAGATCGCCAACCTCAAGATGGACGTCTCCCAGCTCATAAACGACGCCCAGCGCATAGAGAACGAGCTGCAGGAGTTCAACA
>MAGS01000018.1:0-8976 GCA_001717005.1 Candidatus Methanomethylicus mesodigestus
CTTCTGTACTGATAACTTCTGGTAATTTGGGGGAGAACAACCTGAATTCGAGGGAAAAGGGAAGCGTTGTTGAGAGGCTCAGGGGCTACCTCGACAGCATGGTTGAGGTCCACCTCCTCGATGAACAGATAATACGCGGAAGGCTGGTTCAGATCGACGAGGACCTCGTGAACATATTCATAGAGGACTGCATAGACCTGGCAGGCAGGACTTCGCCGGCCGCGGTGGTCATGGGCAGCTCGATCTCGCACATAAACATACTCTCGCTGCCCTCGTTCGAGACGATCGACGAGCAGGTATTCGAGCTGGTCCAGAAGAACGGCGAGATGAGCGTGAACGAGATAGCAAAGATGCTGGACGCGAAACCGAGCAGCGTGAAGTCGGCCATCTCGCGCCTTCGGAAGAACGGCCTCTTCTCGCCCAAGGAGCGCATCCGAAAGGGTACCCGCCGCTGAGCCGAGCGCACAACTCTTTTTTAATCAGGTCCTCGATTATTAGGTTGGCGGGCGATGATGAATTGTCCCAAAGACCTTCGGGAATGATTGGGATCTTGAGTTCTTGATGCTCGCCTCATCGCCCGGCGTGCACGCATGAAAAGAGTTAAATTTCCGCCGGTGCGTGCTATTGATGGCGGTACACGATGCCAAAGGCGCATATCACCTGGAAGGGCAAGATGCAGTTCGTCGGGCAGGACAGGTACGGCCACGAGGTGCTTATGGAGGCCAGCCCGCAGTACGGCGGGGAGGGCAAGGGCATCACCCCCATGGAGATGCTGCTGGCCGCCCTGGGCGGCTGCGCCGGGATCGACATCGTGACCATGCTGAAGGCACGCGGGCAGAACCTCTCCTCCTACGACGTAGCGATTGAGGGGGTGAGGAGGGACGAGCACCCGAAGTCCTTCAAGGAGATCGAGGTCAGGTTCACATTCGGCGGCCAGCTCGACAGGGCAACGGTCGACAGGGTCGTAAACATTACGATGAGAAGGCTGTGCCCGATAGCGCACATGCTGGACAAGACATCGAGCCTCAAATGGAGCTATGAGATAGTCGGCGCCACGACCGCACAGGCGCCAGAGGGCATGAAGGCGGACGTAAAGTCTTAATAGTTTGGAAAAACCATTTCCGAATGGTGCCTCTTTTGAATATTGCCATGTTCACGTGGGAGTACCCGCCGAAGATCGTCGGTGGGCTTGGCACGTACACCTTCGAGCTTACCAGGCAGCTCGTGAAGATGGAGCACAACATAAACGTATTCACCATGAACGACGGCACGCTGATGCCTAGGGAGCTGATGGGAGGTGTCGACGTCCACCGCCCGAAGCTCATCGACATATCGGGCATACTCCCGGAGGTGGTCACGGAGGAGATCCGCAGGCTAGGGCCGGGGATGAACTTCTTCTCCAACGTGATGCTGTACAACATGCTCACGTGCACGAAGATCGTGAACGACCTCATCCCCCTAGAGAAGAAGTCCTACGACCTCCTCTCGGTCCACGACTGGCTCTCGGCGATGTCAGGAATCATGCTGAAGGGAAACACCACGATCCCGATGGTCTTCCACATACACTCGACGGAGAAGGGGAGGAGCCTCGGCAGCGGGTCTCGGATAATCAATGACCTGGAGAAGAAGGCGGCCAAGCTCGCCGACCGGGTCGTCACCGTCTCCTATGCCATGAAGGAGGAACTCATATCGTACGGCTACCAGTCGGACAAGATCGACGTCGTCTGGAACGGCGTCGATGCGCGCAAGTATGCCCCCGAGAGGGTCTCGAAGGATAAGGTAAGCCAGATACGGGCGAAGTACGGAATAGGCCCGGACGACAAGATGATCCTTTACCTGGGCCGGCTGACGGGGGTGAAGGGCGTCGATCGGCTGCTGATGGCGATGCCTCATGTCTTCAGCCAGTGCCCCAAGTCGAAGCTCGTGGTGGTAGGCAAGGGCGAGCTTGAAGGCGAGCTGGTCAGGCTGGCGGAGACGCTCGGCATCAACAACAGGGTCCACTTCAACCTGAACATGCTGCCGGAGGAGGAGCGCATAGCGCATTACGCGGCGTGCGACATGGCAGTCTTCCCGAGCCTCTACGAGCCGTTCGGCATCGTGGCCCTCGAGGCGATGGCATTCAAGAAGCCGATTGTCGTCGGCGCTAGGGGCGTCAGCGGGCTGAAGGAGATCGTGATCGCGTCAGGCCCGGACCAGTGCGGCTACCATATCAACCCGTACGACCCGAGGGACATCGCGTGGGGGATAACCAGCACGCTGATGGACGAGAAGCACCTCAGGAGCATGGGAGAGAAGGCGCGGGAGCGCGTCCTCAGCGAGTTCACGTGGGAACGGGTCGCCGGCAAGATCATGGAAGTCTACGCGAAGGTCGCAGACGGAAAGCGCTGAGCGGGACGGCTGCCTTAACCGGCCCTGCAGCGGCGGCCGCCATTGCTTGATCGCCCCGCATGGGCGCGGGGGCATGCAGGAGGCTAGATATTTATCGGTCCGGCAACAGATAGAGAGTGATCGGCATGTCTCCCAAGACCAAGATTGCGGCCCTCGCCGCTGTTGCGATTGCGGCGGTGGCGGTCTGCGCGGCAGTTGTCGCGGCATCGTATGGGGCAGTGTCATTCAGCCTCGAGGGGGCGGAGGTGGACGGGGTCCAGTTCAAGGACTTCACCTTCGGGGACGTGCTCAGGCTGGCTGCTGCGCTCATTGAGTATCCGTCCGACGGCGGCGCATCGCTGATGTCCGCGGCGGCAGGCCTCATAGATTCGGTGAGGCTGAACTCGACGCTGGCAGTCTGCAACAGGGGGTTGCTGCCGGTCTCGATTGGGGGTTTCACCTTCGATGTCTTCGCGGACGGCGTGCTCGTGGGCAACGGCTCCTATTCGGGGAGCGTTGCCGTATCCCCGGGCATAAACGCCACCATCTTCGTCATTGAAGACCTCGACTTTGCCGCGATGTCGAACGCCACGGTCCAGGCGTTCGCGAACAATGGGACGTTGGAGGTCATGGTGAAGGGTGAGGCGCAGGCGGGGCTCTTCAACGCGCCATTCAGCATGGAATCGCAGATCGATGTAAAGGACGCGATCAGGGACTTCGTCGAAGATTACCTCGCCCGGCGATGAGGTGCCGCCAGCTGACCTGACGGCATCGTCCCGGGGCGGTGCAACGAAGCGCTAGAAGACAGGCATGCCCGGCGGCGGCTTGAGGTTTAGGGGGAACTGCTCCTTGAGCTTGAACTGGTGCTCAGGAGGGATCATCCTCTCGTCGTGGGAGAATGCCCCTTCCTTGCCTTCGACCATCTTCTTTATCTCCTCAAGCGTGACCGGGTTGGTCAGGCTGTCTATGCCTCCGTGCAGGTCGGTATAATCATCGTAGAGCTTGGGCCTGGCGGCGCTCACTACCTCGACGAGCCTGCCGCTCCCCTGCTTGCAGTCCTTGTCGGATTCGGCAACATCGACCTTGGCGACAATCGTCCCGGCGATGTAAGACTTCCGCCACATGACAAATTCATAGGTCACTATAGAAGTGAAGGTATGCTCCTGGAGTACCATGGCAATAGCCCCGTGGAGGTAACACTGCAGAGAGGGATAAAAATCTAATCAGTCACGGCCCCGCTGTCCGGCCCGTTTTGACATGAGCAGTATGGTCTGGCGTGCAGTGAAGCCTGTCCGCCTGAGCATCGCGAGGGACGGGGCGTTGGCGTCGCTGGTGTAGAGGACAGCCTCGCCAAAACGCCTGTCGTGCAGGAAGTTGATGACGCTCGTCATGAGCAGGGATGCGAGGCTCCTGCCACGGAACTCCGGGAGCGTTGCGCCGGGGCCGATGTACCCCCTCTTGGGGGCGTGGGACCGGTTGTAATCCTCGTCCTCCTTGCAGACGGTGACTGAAACGAGCCTGGAGCCGCACTCAGCGACGTGTATCCACTCGTTGCTGAAGTTCGGCGACCTGCGCCAGCTGTCAACCTCCTCCTGCCTGAGCCTGGGCCACCCGAACGAGCTGTTGACGAGATCGATGAGCTGCGGATCCTCCCCGTCGAGGAGGTGCCTTATCATGAACCCCTCGGGCGGGCTCACAGCAGGCATCCTGCGCAGGGGCAAGGTCATCTGCAGCTCGCGCTCCTCGACAGAGTACCCCATCCTCAGCCAGTCGTTCACCTCCGGACTGCCATCGGCCACGAAGCATATGGCCCGCCCGCGCTTGGCATGGGACTCCGCCTCCGCGAGGAGGCGCCGCTCGGAGTCGGGGTCGCCGGCCACGAGCCACTCGATGGCGTCACCGAGCGCCATGGACCTGCAGCACACTGACCCCAGGATCCTGCCGCCGTCCTCGGCGACCGCGATGTATGCGCCGGACTTCAGCATGTCCAGCAGGCTCCCGGCGGTGTACGGAGAGAACTCGTAAGTGCCGGCGTACTTTGCGTTCAGGGCCCCCAGCAGCTGCGGGAGGTCCCCCTCCAATGCGGGCCTTACTCTCATGAGATCACCACAAACCCACTCTTTGTGAGCCTAAAGATAAGGAGTGGGGTGGGCCGGATGCGCCCATGAAAAGAGATATATGGGCTGAACATCATCGTCATTCATTACAGCCGCCACGGTGAGCTGGAACTTGATTATAACAAGGCAGAAGCCCCAAGAGAAGATCGACGAGATGGTTGCGCCCTACGGCAGGGTGTTCATAGTGGGCTGCGGGACCTGCGCCACAGGCTGCGGGACGGGCGGCGAGGAGCAGGTCAAGGCAATGGCGCAGAGGCTCGGCAGCAGGGCCATCGGCTGGGCGGTCGTCGAGTCGCCGTGCGACGCCCGAATCAACAGGCGCGACCTAGCGGCGCGCAAGGGGGAGCTGGAGGGGGCTGACGCTGTCCTCTGCATGGCGTGCGGGGCGGGGGCGCAGGCGGTAGCGGAGTATGCAGACAAGGCGATAATACCGGCGCTGGACACCCTCTTCATAGGGAAGACTGAGAGGCTCGGCAGGTATTTCGAGAGGTGCAGGGCATGCGCGGACTGCATCCTCCTGGAGACGGGGGGCGTATGCCCCACAGTCAGGTGCTCCAAGGGGCTCATCAACGGACCCTGCGGGGGGCAGGTCAAGGGCAAGTGCGAGGTCGGCGATTACAAGAACGACTGCGCATGGGTGCTCATATTCAACAGTCTGAAGAGGCAGAACAGGCTGGATGCCTTCAGGAAGTACCGCCCTCCAAAGGACAGGTCCGCAAAGGCGAGGCCGCAGGAGCTGGCGAGCAGGTAGTGGTGTTTGGCGATGGCTAGGGCGGTCTACAGCAAGCTTATGAGGGCGGTGGGCGAGGGGAGGTTCGTCTTCACGGGGGAGGTAGAGCCGCTCAAGACTGCCGACGCGGAGGGCATCGTGAGGGCCGCGGAGAGGCTCAGGGACTGGACCGTTGCATGCAACGTGACCGACAACCCGAGGGCGAGGGCATACATGTCGAGCGTGGCCGCGTCGCACATAATGCAGAGCAGGACGGGCGTCGAGGCGGTCTGCCAGATGACAGTAAGGGACAGGAACAGGATCGCGCTCCAGTCGGACATTCTGGGCGCCGCAGCGCTTGGGATCAGGAACGTGCTGACGATGAGCGGGGACCACACGACATTCGGCGACAACCCCCAGGCGATGCCGGTGTATGACATCGACACGGCGCACTTCGTCAGGATGGTGAGGCTCATGGTGGATGAGGGCTGCGACCTCGCGGGGAACAGGGTCGCGGGTGAGGTCGGGCTGCACGTGGGGATCACCGGGAACCCCAACGCCGAGCCGCTCGAGATGGAGATAATGAAGATAGAGAAGAAGGTCGAACTCGGCGCAGAGTTCATGCAGACGCAGGCCACCTTCGACATCGAGCGTGCAAAGGAGTTCCTCCGCGAGATGGGGAGGCTCGAGATCCCGGTCATACTGGGGATATTCCCGTGCAGGTCGTATGCCACCGCGGAGTACCTCAGGAGCAGCGTGCCGGGGATCACAGTGCCGGACGAGTTCATGGAGCAGATGAAGAGGGCTGACGCGGCGCAGGACAGGAGCAGGCAGAGGGAGAAGATCGACGACGTCAATATCGAGTTCTTCTCCTCGATGATAAAAGAGCTGAGGAAGACGGAGCGACTGGCAGGGATGCACGTAATGACCATAGGTTACGAGCGCATAGTGAAGGCCCTGGCCGAGAAGGTCTAGGACGCGGCGGATGCGCAAAACCTATTAGAGGTGCCGGCTTTTCGGGGAGTTATGGGAAACATTAATGTCGCGGTCATAGGTCCGGCCGGGTACGGCGGCGGGCTGGGGAAGAAGGGCACGTCCACGGAGATAACGTTCTACAACCTGAAGAGGGGGGAGGACACCGTGACCCTGATCGAGCCATCGAAGTATCCGGAGAGGCTCGCCCCGCTCTTCTACGCGGTCTCGATGGCGAGGATGGCGATACTCGTAGTCGAGGAGATATCGCCGGCATTCGGGGAGTGCGTCCTGATGCTCCACTGCGCAGGGGTGAGGAGCGGGTTCATCGTGCTGAGGAACTTCATACCGAAGGAGAAGGTGATGCCGCTGATCAGGGGGACGGCGGTGGAGGGATACGAGTTCGTGGGCGACGAGCAGGGGGCGCTGAGGGAGAGGCTGCTGGGGGAGGCGGCAAAGTCCAGGGGTTCGCCGACGGAGGAGGTGAAGGCGGGGGCCGCGGTCGTCGACCACGCGTTCAGCGTCAAGGGCGTAGGCACGGTCGCGCTGGGCACGGTCGCACGGGGGGCGGTCAGGAGGCACGACGCCCTCAAGGTGGTCCCCGGAGGAAAGGTCGCAGAGGTGAGGTCGATCCAGAAGCATGACGATGACTTCGAGTGGTCCGTCGAGGGCGACAGGGTAGGGCTGGCCCTCAAGAACGTGGAGGTGGACGACCTCGACAGGGGAGCGGTGCTCACCAACGACGCGGCGGTCAAGACTGCAAAGCGGCTCGAGGTGGGCGCGGAGCTGCTCAGGTACTGGCCGGCGCCGATCAAGCAGGGCATGGCAGTCCACCTGGGGCACTGGATGCAGTTCGTGCCGGCGAGGGTGGAGGCAGTCTCGGATGCGGGAGACTGGAGGAGGCCGAACATGACGCTGGCGCTGGAGAAGGAGCTCGCCTATGTCGCGGGCGGCACGGCGGTTCTGATGTACCTCTCAGGGCAGAAGCTCAGGGTCGTTGGGACGGCAAGGCTGCAGTAACCGCCAATGCCCTGCGCATATCCAGCCTGCCTCTGCGGCGCAGCGCGGCAGGCAATGCCACCAATCCGGATTGATTTTTAAGCGCAGAGGTGCAAGAGATTAGCGTTCGGAGGGACTATAATGGCATTTGATCCAGAGTCGTTTATAGAGAGGCAGGTTGGCCTGCTGAGGAATGAGATCGGGAACGAGAAGGCATTCGCAGCGACATCGGGAGGCGTCGACAGCACGGTCTCAGCCATGCTGGCGCACAAGGCAATCGGCAAGAGGGCATTGGTGGCTTTCCTTGACGACGGGCTCATGCGAGAGGGCGAGCCCGAGGATGTCGTGGGCAAGCTGAAGGGGATGGGGCTCAACGCCAGGCTCTACAGGGTCCAGGAGCCGTTCTTCAGGGCGCTGAAGGGGCTCACTGATCCCGAAGAGAAGAGGAAGGCCTTCAGAAGGACCTTCTACGACACGCTCACGGGCATCGCCAAGGAGGAGGGCGCGAAGTACTTCATCCAGGGCACGATCGCGGCAGACGTCGTCGAGACGAAGGGAGGGGTGAAGACGCAGCACAACGTCCTGGACCAGATAGGCATCGAGACGTCAAAGGAGTACGGCTTCAGGTTCCTCGAGCCGCTGGTGGAGCTCTACAAGCCCGAGGTTCGGAAGGTGGGAGAGAAGCTCGGGCTCCCGGCAGACATGTACCAGAGGAGGGCGTTCCCCGGCCCAGGGCTATCGCTCAGGGTCATTGGGGAGGTCACTCCTGAGAGGGTCGCGGTCGTGCGCAAGGCGACCAAGATAATCGAGGAGGGGACATCCGATCTGAGCAGCTTCCAGGCGTTCGCGGTTCTGCTGAGCGACAAGGCCACAGGGGTAGAGGGCGGGAAGCGCAAGTTCGGAGAGATCATAGTGATCAGGGCGGTCGATTCCAAGGATGCGATGACCGCGAAGCCGACGAACATACCGTGGAAGAGGCTGGAGGAGATCAGGGACAGGATACTGGCGGAGCAGCCATCGGTCGTGAAGGTCCTCTACGACCTAACGCCGAAACCCCCGAGCACGATCGAGTACATCTAACCGCTGACTGGACAGGGAGGGGACCGGGTCAGGGCTTGAGCATCGACTTGAGGACGCCCCGGAACTCCCTCTCCAGCTCCTGATTTTTTCTGAACTCGTCGTCGGTCATGGAGAGCATCTCCGCGAACTCGATCACGGTCTGCTTCGTAACGAAGTCGATGTTCTCGAGTTCGGCGACCTTGTCCTCGATCTTCCCGGTCTCGAGGCATTTTGACATCTGGTCCGTGATTGCCATTATCCGCTTAATCCTTTCGTCATCAGGGGTTATGTTGAAGCCGAGCGACTTGAGTGCATTGAACACCGTGACATAATGGTCCTTTGCCTCGGGCGTGCCCGTTTTGACTGGCCCGACATGGCAATTGAAGGTCTCGGCAGTTGCCCGGTAGTAACTCTCGATCAGGTGGTCCACCCTCACCTCCCGCGAGACCTCCACCATGCCGGCGTTCACGAGCTTCTTCACGTGGTAGTATACGGCTTGGGGGGTGATGTTCAGGGTTTCAGCCATCTGGCTCACAGTCATCTCCTTGACGCGGAGCAGGAAGACCATCTTCCTCCTAGTTTCGTCAGCTATTAGCTGGAACGACTCAGGATCATTGATGGTTTTAACTGGCTTCATATCCGTTTCGCCCTATTATGGACTTATTTAAGTATGTATAAAAATATTTTGCTATTAAACATCCATACGTATAATAAAATAGGTTCATTTTCCATTTTAGACATCGATTTAAGTAT
>MAGS01000018.1:9870-19756 GCA_001717005.1 Candidatus Methanomethylicus mesodigestus
GATTTAAGTATGTATATAAATATTTTTCCATTAAATAGGAATATTTATAAGCAAGTATTTTTTTTATATTAAAATAGCCATTTTAATATGGCAGGTAGGAATTGAACATGGCTCTGAAGAGTAGCGTTAGGATTAAGGTGGGAGCTGTAGAGAACGCAGTGAACGCAGTAGTGGTTGCAATAACGGGAGCATTCGGCACGAGCGGGCGGCAAGAGATGCATGCCTCGAATGATATGGCATTTGCAGACATGGAGGCGAGGAAGGCGATCGCTGCTGACAGGCTCTGCTCTGAGCGCCTCATAGACACGGCAAGATGCAACATCCAGCACAGGGTCAATTGAAGGACACTGCGCGCATGCACAGCCCATCCCAACCGCAAGGCAGCCACCGATAGAGAGGGCTGCATGGAAAGGTGCGGCAGGAGCGGAACGCACTGGCTGCGCGTAACTGGCAGATGATCATTCTTCATTAAGAGGCGGGCTCGGCTACGCCCGCGTTCTTCTGGTTGTTGGGAAGTTCCACGATAAACGTCGCGCCTGCGCCGGGCGTGCTTATGGCGCTTATCTTTCCGCCGTGCATGTCTACGATCTTTTTTGCGACCGCCAGCCCCATGCCCATCCCCTTTGGCCTCCCGGTGATCAAGGGCGAGAATAGCTGATCCATAACCTTCTTCGGTATCCCCACGCCGTTGTCCTTCACCTCAACCCTCGTCGTGTCACCGGAGGATGAAGCGGAGATCGACAGCAGCCCCCCCTCGGGCATGGCCTGCACGGCGTTCGAGACGAGATTCATGAACAGGCGCTTGGCGAGCAGGGCGTCGACATCGATCTTACCGACATTTTCAAAATGCTTGGCAAGTTTGATGTAGCGGGGGACCGCGCAGTCGTGGATCACCTCGTTCAGTAGCGCGGTTATGTCCTCGGAGGTGAAGCTCGGCTTGAGCGGAGAGCCATAGTAGCTCAGGTCGCCGACGATCTTGTCCATGTAGACGATGTTACGCTTGAGCCGCCGCAGTGAGGCGGATGCCAGCTCCCGCATCTCCGGCTTTGGTATGTCGTTAAGGCAATCATTGAGGAGGAAGGATACGTTCATCATCGACTGAAGGGGGTTCCTCAGATCGTGGCCCACCATCAGGGCAGTCTCGCCGATCGCGGCCAGCCGCTCCTTGGCCTTCAGCTCGCGATCCCTGTCCTCAAGCAGGCCTTCGAGCCGCTCCGCATCCGACTTGAGCGCGCGCTCGATCTTCTTATGTGCAGTTATGTCCACGCCCACTATAAGGGAGAGGGGCAGCCCATCGACATCGGTGAGCGGGTAGTGGAACGAGATGTAGGTGTGCCCATCGCTCGATGACCATTCGCTTTGCACGCATTTTCCGCTCCTTATGGCGAGGACGGAGGTGCAGTTCTCGCAGACGCGCTGCCTGCCCTTCAGCACCTCCCAGCACCGCCTGCCCTGCGGCTCTCCGAACAGCTCCTTGAACGAGCGGTTCGCAAAACGTATCGTTCCGTCGGAGGCATGGAGGTAGACGTATGCGGGTATGAAGTCGAAGAGCATGCTCATCCGCTGCAGGCGGGTTATCAGCCGCTCGTCGGAACTGCTCTGGTCAGACAGGCAGGAGACGACAAAGAGGACCCCTTCCGGCACGGGGAAAGCCTTGGACTCGAGGAGGCGCATCTCCCCCTTCGGCAACCTGATCACGAATGTGGATGCGGCAGGGATTTTGCTCTCCATGACTTTTTTGTATTGGGCATGCAGGGGATGCTTCTCTATACCCTGTACGACGTCCTCGCTCCTCATCCCGACTAGCCCATCACGGGGCAGCCCGACAAGCCTCGAGAAGGCGCTGTTCGCGGAGATTACCCGGCCCTCCGTATCGACCAATAGCGCGCCGTTGGCTAACGCCTCAAGGATGCTGTCGCGCACCTCAGGGGGCACGTTAGGGAAAACCATACTACTAGTAAAGAAATCGCGCTCGCTTAAGGATATATTTTGCTTAATATAATGGTAAAAATATTTGTGTGAAACAGACGCCCCGTAGAACATTGAGTTGTGAAGAACAGACCGTTTTGGAGAACAGACACACAAGGCGGCAACCGGTGTGCAGGCACTATGTGGTCGGCGCCGGGATTAGGGCTATCGCAGTGCGGCTTGAGCGCGGATTGCGAGGGCAGCGGCGGCGAAAGCGTATTTATCGTAAGACGACAGATTCATGCTATTGTGGCGGCGAGGTATGACAACAGGAAAGCGGACGGAGATCATCAAAGCGCACTTTGAAGGCGAGGCAGGGGCTTACGATGGCAATGTAGTCAAGACTGTGCCGCATTACGAGGAGATGCTGGACGCCGTTGCCTCGGCTTTCCCATTCCGCCCAGATGCGGATATCAAAATAGTCGACCTCGGGAGCGGCACGGGCAACCTGTCGTTGGCTCTCAGGAAGAGGTTCCCGAACGCCAGGGTGAGTTGCATGGACATCTCGGGGAAGATGTTGGAGACCGCACGGAAGAAGCTGGGGGAAAGCCGAACGGACTACATCCTGGCGGACTTCTCAGGGCATGAGTTTAGCATGAAGTGCGACGCGGTCGTCTCCTCGCTGGCGCTGCACCATCTCGAGAGGAAGGCTCGGAGGCAGTTCTTTGCCAGGGTCTACGGGGCGCTCAATGAAGGCGGGGTCTTCGTCAACGCCGACATTGTCTTGGCGAGCAACTCACGCTGGCAGAGGATGTACCTCGCAAAATGGGAGGGCTTCCTCGCACCGTCGCTGCCAAGAGAGAAGATCGAGGAGGCGTATGCGAGATACAGGAGCGAAGACCGCCCCGTCCCCCTGCTCGGCGATATCCAGCTCTTGAGGGATGTCGGCTTCAGGGAGGCAGATGTCTTTTGGAAATACTATAACTTCGCGGTCTACGGCGCCATCAAGTAGCAAGCGGCGCACCGGTTCCACCTTCGGCGCCTTCCCCTAACGGCACGGGGAGTCGATTCTGCGCCCTAAGGGCATTTTTTGGTGGGATTTTTCATGCGAGCCATAATAAGGCTTCAAAGAGGGCGCTATGGTGGGCCCGCCCGGACTTGAACCGGGGACCTTCGCCGTGTGAGGGCGACGTCCTAACCAGACTAGACTACGGGCCCGGCTAGATATTGGAAGAATAAATGGGGAATAAAAAACTTCGCTAATTTTAGCGCTTGAGTTCGCGTCTCTTCCAGCGGAGCTCGTCGCCACGACAACGCCTGCACTTCACGGCTGAGGCTGCGTTCCTTGCACCGCAGGACCTGCATACCTTGATGTAAAGCAGGTGCTTCTGCGCCAACTGCTGCTTTTCTGGATCTTGGATAGGCATTAGCTATACACCGTTTTTCTTCATACAAGGAAACCGGCGTTATAAATATTTCCTTGTTTTTCTTTCGATAATGTTCAGAATTTCACTTGATAATGGAGATCACGACGTGGGATGCGGTCGAGACCACCCCGTCGATGTTGGAGACGCTCTCAAGGAAGCCGTCCAGCCGCGACTGCGGCACCTGCGCAACGAGATCGATCTCGCCGGTAACCCTGAAGATCCTCGAGGCAGGGAGCCTGCGCACCTTGTCGTAGACCTGGTCGCGCTTGAACGGCTGTATCTTGAGGAAGACGAACGCCTCGGCGGTCCCGATCCCCAAGACCACCAGAGCCTTCTCGGTGAGGTCGATGAACCCCCTACCGGTCCTTATGAGGCCCTCCTCGCGGAGCCTCCTCAGGTGGATGTTCAGTGCCTGCCGCGTGAGGCTCAGCTCGCGGGCTAGGTCGCCCTGGGTCTTCTTGACGGTGAATACGCCGGTGCTCTCGCTTGCCCTGTAAAGCATCCGCAGTAGCTGCATCTGCCGGTCGGTCAGCGAGGGGCTCTCGGGCATAATATACAGCCGCCGTTGAGCTTTACTTTTGTAAATGGTAATTTAACGTTTTCTAGGACAGCCCTTGCAAAATGCAAGCATGCTGGCCGGCGCCCCTGTTGGACGGCGTATGCAGGCGGTAAAAACGTCAGAAACCGCTTCGATAGAATAAGCGTTCTTTTGCAAGGCATTACCACAATATATTTATTCAAGAATTTGGTAAACTCGTTAGCCCTTTAGAGGTGCCGAGGGATTATGAATGCCACAGGAGAACACAATACTCGTCGGGAAGAAACCGCCGATGAATTATGTTCTCGCTTGCCTGACGGCATTCCATGAGGGAGCGGACGAGGTGCTGATAAAGGCGCGGGGCATGTCGATCAGCAAGGCTGTCGACGTGGCGGAGATCGTGAGAAACAAGTTCATGCCCCAGGCGTCGATAAAGGAGGTCGGCATCGGGACGGACGAGGTCCCGCTCAAGGAAGGGATGGGCACAAAGAGGGCGAGTTCAATAATGATAAGGATCAGCAAGACCAAATGAGGCACACGGATTGAAGACCCCCATCTGTTACTTCTGCGCGAAGAGCGGCGTCCTTTGCCCTAGGTGCCAGGAGAAGCTGGACAAGGGAGAGGTTACGGAGGCAGACGTGGAGGTCTCGAAGTGGTTCTTGGACTACGAGGCAAAGAACACTGGACTGAAGGACTATGTCATCCACAGGACCGTGAAGCTGCCGAAGATGATGATCATAATGGTCAGCGGAGGGTCCAACGCAAACAGGCCGCTCCTCCAGAAGGTGAGCAAGCAGCTCAGCGACGAGAGGAGGATAACCGTGAGGATAATAGAGAAGACATCCAGCATCAAGAGGCTGCTGGAGCAGATAGTGACCCCCGCTAGGGTGATGGGGGCCAACACGGTCTGGCTGCCGGACGGGAGCTGGGAGAGCACGATAAGGATGCCGAGGGCAGACCAGAGGAAGATGCCGCTCGACCAGAAGTCGGCGGAAGAGGCAATCAAGATCCTGACCGGCGAGGTAATCCACCTCGTATTCGAGTGACACGCCTTCCACGATAAGCTTTTTAGAGCTTGGGAATTATCTCTCTTCAAGGTGTGCAAGATTGGCGCAGAGGACGCACTACACGTCGCAGGTCATGCCGGAGGACGCGGAGAAGCAGGTCACCGTTGCGGGATGGGTCCACAAGCTCAGGGACCTAGGAAAGCTCAAGTTCATCGTGCTCAGGGACAGGGAGGGGCAGATACAGATCACGCTCAAGAAGGGCGTTACCGACGATGCGCTTATCGCGGTCGCCAACTCTCTGAGGGAGGAGGACGTGATCTCGGTGGAGGGCACAGTCAAGCCGACCAAGATCGCACCGAAGGGCAGGGAGCTGGTGCCTTTGAGGATAGAGGTCCTCAGCAAGATCGTGCAGGCGGTTCCGGTCACGGTATCAGGGAACATCGAGTCGAACCTGGACACGCGGCTCGACTTCAGGGTGCTCGACCTGAGGAGGCCGGAAGTGATGGCGATATTCAAGGTGCAGTCCAAGCTCATAGAGGGTTTCCAGAGCTATCTTGCATCCGAAGGCTTCAGGCAGGTATTCACGCCCTGCCTCATGGGGGCTGCATCGGAGAGCGGCGCCGAGGTCTTCCCGGTGGTATACTTCAACAAGAGCGCATTCCTGAGGCAGGACCCGCAGCTCCACAGGCAACTGGCGGTCATCTCGGGCATGGACAGGATATACGACCTGGGCCCGAGCTGGAGGGCCGAGCTCAGCCACACGCCCAGGCACCTCTGCGAGCACAGGGGCTGCGCGGTCGAGATGGGCTTCATAAAGGACGAGCAGGACGTCATGAGGGTGGAAGAGGCGCTGGTGCAGAGCGGCCTTAGAAAGGTCAAGGAAGAGTGCAAGGAGGAGCTGGAGACCCTTGGCAAGCAGGTAGAGGTCCCGGCTGCGCCGTTCCCGGAGCTCAAGTTCCCAGAGGTCTACGAGATACTTGCCGAGATGGGCAAGAAGGTCGAGTTCGGCGAGGACTACGACAGGGAGGGCGAGGCGCTGCTGTCCAAGTACGTCAAGGAGAAGCACAAGTCGGAATTCTTCTTCGTCAACAGGTTCCCGTTCAAGGCCAAGCCGTTCTACGTCATGAGGGTTGACGATGAACCGGCATGGGCGAGGAGCGTCGACATGATCTTCAAGGGCCTCGAGCTCAGCTCCGGCGGGCAGAGGGAGAACAGGTACGGCAAGATAATGGATCAGGTGAAGGAGAAGGGCCTAAGCCCAGTGGGCGTCCAGTGGTTCACCGAGTCCTTCAAGTACGGAGCGCCGACCCACGGCGGTTTCAACATCGGCATCGAGAGGATCACCATGCAGCTGCTGGATCTGGCAAACATAAAGGAGGCGGTCCTCTTCCCGAGGACGCCGGACAGGCTGCTGCCATGAGGGGCGCGACGACAGCAACGGTCGCCTGTGCCTTGCCTCAGAACCCCGATGCCGCAAGGTCCGCGGGGCGCATGATCTCCCTGAGTATGACGGTCGCGTAGCAGCTCTTCGGCAAGGTCATCCTCACGGTGAGCTTGCGCTTCCCGCCGTCCATATCGTCGGGCCCGTCCATCATCACGCAGTTTATTGGCGTGAAGGTTGCGGCCCTCAGCGCCCCCTCGAAGTGCATCCCTGCCACGCTGCGGAAGTCGCCGATTATGATGCCCTCCTTTTCAAGGAGGGAGGCGTATATGCCGCCCTCGGTACCGCCGAAGTCGCTCTTCTCGCCAATGACCCTGACCATCGTCACCGCGCGCCCAGACCTGACCATCGAGCGGAGGTTCGATACGTTGGATGCGTTGCACCTGAATGGGCGGGAGGGGGATCCCCACTTGTCGAGGGGGGCAACGAAGTCCCCGATCTCTATCTCCCGCACGCCGTGCTGGGCGTGCCGCTGCGAGAGGGCCAGATTGAAGAGGTAGGACTGGTAGGCGTCGACGAAGAGGCGCAGGAGGGTCTGCGGGAGCGAATGCAGGCACCCCTCGTAGTCCGACGGGCGCGAGAGGAGCCTCTCGATCACCCTCCTCTCAAACGAGAGCGAGGCGGGGAAAGACCTGAGGGCAGCGTTGAGGTCCCAGCCTGTGGCCAGCTCGGACCTGGCGACCCTAATGGCGCTCGGCTCCCAAGGGTATGCGGCCGCCAGGAACTCGCGCACTGCGCCCTCGTAGTCCCGCCTGACCATGAGGCGCCCGACCTTGTGGGTGTTCGGGCGTGTCGTGCCGAAGCGCTGGTGCCCGTAGTAGTTGAGCGCCCACTCGACCGGCGCTGCCGCGGTGACCGGCTGGAGGGAGGCGGGGCTGATCGAACGTATGGCAATCGTGAAGCGGTTGCCCTTCAGATCGCCGGGCTGTACCGGCCATCTGGAGTATCCGACGACCCGCAGCTCCATGTCGTGGAGGTCGTACGGGACCTCGACCTGCTCGAGGCGCCGGCCTATCGAGATGATCTGGTAGGTCACTGCCTGGCGGTCCTTTATCCCGGCGAATCCAACCTGTGCGCCGAGCCTCGACGAGAGGTAGGATATGACGGAGAGCTGGTCTCTGGACACCTTCTTGAGCAGCGCCAGGGTGTGCCCTCCCTGACCCCGGTCGAGAGACCAGAGGTCTGGTCCGGCCTCGATGCCCTCCGGCGTGATCTCGTTGACGACGAAGTCCTCCGGGAGCCGCCTCAGCACCCCGCCTAGGGCCGGGCGTTCGGACGAATAGTACTGCATCCCCAGCTCTTCCTCGAGGGCGGAGGAGGTCTTATACAGCCGCATGCGAGCACCCGCTCATAGAAGCTTGAGCCTTCCAGCTATCCTGTCGATATAGGCGGACGGGGCGGGGCCGATGCCGAGGCAGGTGACCGTGCCAGGCTCGAGCTCCGTCAGGCCGGCGTCCTCTATCAGGGCGTTCGGGAGCGAGTCCAGGTCGGCATCCTTCTTCAGGTTCAGGAGGTCATCCAGCGACCCTACCTTCAGCGCGACCTTCTTCTGCCCCTCCTGCAGCCAATAATCGGCCCAGTCCGGCTTGCGCCTCTTCGCGCTGACGTAAGAGGAGACAGCGGCGTGCCCTGCCTGAGCGGCGACCTTTCCCTTGCTCATCTTGAGGTCCTGCCTGACGATTATCGCCTGCTTGAACTGGAAGTCCATCGCGTTACACGAATTTTTTTAATGCGTAGGGGCATAAAAAAGGTATCGAGGAAATAGCGTTGCACGACGTCTTGGTGGTTGGCGGAGGCCCCGCAGGGCTCCTCGCAGGGGCGGCTGCGGCGGAGATGGGAGCCCGGGTGAAGGTGCTGGAGGAGGACGGGGAGGTCGGGGAGCCCGACCACTGTGCCGGCGTGGTCAGCAGCAGGGGGGTGAGGTCGCTGGTCGGCGGCCGGGGGGCGGTCATCAATGAGATAAGGGGCGCGAGGATATTCTCCCCCACGGGCAGGTGCTACACGGTCAGGGCAGGGGGCGTGAAGGCTTACGTCGTCGACCGCCCACGGTTCGACAGGGAGATGCGCAGGATGGCGGAGGGGGCGGGAGCGGAGGTCGAGACGGGGGTGCGTTATGCCAAGGGGATGGAGTGCAAGGTGCTCGTTGTGGCAGAGGGGACGAGGGCGATGATAGCAAGGAGGCTCGGCTTCGAGGTCCCGAGGTCCATACCCGCGGCGCAGCTTGACTTTGACGCCGACTCGCCCGAGCCGGACATGGTCGAGTTCCATGCCAGCAGGCTCGCAAGCGGCTTCTTCGCATGGGTCGTCCCGAGGAGGGGGCGCATCAGGGTGGGGCTGGCGTCCTACAAGGGGGTCCCCCTCCAGCTGCTCAGGAGGCTCGTGCTCAAGGACGAGGGCATCAGCAGGGCCGTCGGCGGGGCGAGGTGCTCGGAGCCGATCTTCGGAAAGATCGTGGTGGGCGGACCGGTGAGGAGGGCGGTGAGGGGGAATGCGGTGGTCGTCGGGGACGCGGGCGGCTTCGTGAAGCCGACGACCGGAGGGGGGGTTGCGATCGGCGGCGCTGTCGCGAGGATGGCGGGGGNGACGGAGGCTTACTTCATAGCGATAAACGGACCGGAGATCATGAGCAAGTTCTACGGCGAGTCGGAGCAGAAGCTGAGGGAGTTCTTCGACGAGGCGAAGCAGCACGCGCCCGCCATAATATTCATCGACGAGCTGGACGCAATAGCCCCCAAGAGGGAGGAGGTCACAGGGGAGGTCGAGAAGAGGGTGGTCGCCCAGCTCCTCGCGCTGCTGGACGGGCTGGAGGCCCGCGGCGACGTTATAGTAATAGGCGCGACGAACAGGCAGAACGCCCTTGACCCGGCACTAAGGAGGCCGGGGAGGTTCGACCGCGAGATAGAGATCGGCATACCCGACACTATGGGCAGGCACGAGATACTCCAGATCCACACAAGGAACATGCCGCTGGCGAAGGACGTCGACCTCAAGAGGCTCGCCGGCATAACCCACGGTTTCGTCGGGGCGGACCTGGCGGCGCTCGGGAGGGAGTCTGCCATGAAGTCGCTGAGGAGGTACATGCCTCAGATAGACCTCCAGCAGGAGAGGGTCCCGGAGGAGATACTGGAGAAGCTCGAGATCATCATGGATGACTTCATGAACGCATTCAGGGAGGTCACGCCCAGCGAGCTGAGGGAGGTTTACGTCGAGATCCCCAACGTGAAGTGGGACGACATAGGCGGGCTCGAGGGGATCAAGCAGGAGCTTGTGGAGGCGATAGAGTGGCCGCTCAAGTACTCGGATAGGTTCAAGCGCCTCGGGATAAAGCCCCCGAAGGGGGTCCTGCTGTACGGGCCGCCGGGCTGCGGGAAGACGCTGCTGGCGAAGGCGGTGGCGAACGAGAGCGAGTCCAACTTCATAACGATCAAGGGACCGGAGATATTCAGCAAGTGGGTGGGCGAGTCCGAGAGGGCGATAAGGGAGGTCTTCAGGAAGGCGAGGACTGCCGCGCCGGTCATAATATTCTTCGACGAGATAGACTCGATAGCGCCCATGAGGGGGGGAG
>MAGS01000019.1:0-8613 GCA_001717005.1 Candidatus Methanomethylicus mesodigestus
ACCTTGGAGCCCGCAAAGCGGCTGCCCTCCGGCTGGTGGGAGCGGCAGGGGAGGGTCCTGGTGACCAAGAAGGAGACGAAGATGAAGTCCCTCCTTGCGATCTCCAAGGTTCTCACGCGGAAGCGGCAGCAGCGGAAGGCGCCTTAGGCGCCGCTTCAGCGGGTTTACAATGCGGTAATATCGTAAGCAAAGCATATAATTACCCTTGCCATCTTAAACACGTTTTTCCTAATGCCGGAGATGGTACTTTGAATTACCTCGGGGTTGCATCACACATCGGGAAGAGCGGTCTTCTGACAATACGCGCGGTGGAACCCCCAAGGATCGGCTCTAGGGCTGTTATAAAAGGTCGAGGCCCGATTGGCAACATCATCGATGTCTTTGGCCCAGTATCGAGGCCTTACGTCTCGGTCAAGTTGTGGCAGCCCTTCCCGTTGAGGGATGCCAACGGCGCAGAGATCTTTGTCGAGGAGAGGGAGTTCAGAGGTCGACGTTTCGGTGGCAGAGGCAGAAGCCGCGGATACGGGCGGCCCCATTCCATGGGAGACCGGGGAACGGGCAGGGGCGACGGCCGATTCAAAGGTAGGGGATTCAATGCAAAGAGATCTTACTGACCTACACGAGCATGCGGAAGAGATGATCTGCCCCGAGTGCGGGGCAAGGTCTTTGGTGAGAGATTATGAGAGAGCCGAGGTCACCTGCACCGGCTGCGGCTTGGTGCTGGGCGACAAGCTGCTCGACCCTGGTCCGGAGTGGCGCGCATTCGACAGCGACCAGAGGGACAAGCGGTCGAGGGCAGGCGCACCGGTGACCCTGACGATCCACGACAAGGGCCTCTCAACAATGATCGACTGGCGGGACAAGGACAGCTATGGCAAGTCCCTCACCTCCAAGAGGCGCGCCCAGATCTACCGACTTAGGAAGTGGCAGCGCCGCATAAGGGTCTCCGATGCCTCCGAGAGGAACCTGGCATTCGCACTCTCCGAGCTGGAGAGGATGGCATCGCAGCTAGGTCTATCGAGGAACATAAGGGAAGCATCGGCGCTCATATACCGGAAGGCCGTCGAGAGCCAGCTGATCAGGGGCAGGTCCATCGAGAGCATGACGGGGGCGGCGCTATACGCCGCATGCCGGAAGTACAATGTCCCGCTCACGCTCGACGAGGTGGCGTCGGTGTCGCGCGCTAACAAGAAGGAGATAGCGAGGAGCTACCGCTTCGTGTCGAGCGAGCTGACCATAAAGGTGCTTCCTACGGATCCTGTCAATTACGTTCCGCGCCTCATCACCAAGCTGAATCTGGATGGCATCGTCCAGCGGAAATCCGTTGAGATAATCAAATTCGCGACCCAGAAAGGTCTTACATCCGGCAGGGGGCCCACGGGCGTGGCCGCAGCGGCGGTCTACATCGCAAGCGTCCTGTTGGAGCGCAAGAGGACACAGAGGGACATAGCCAATTCGGCGGGGGTAACAGAGGTAACCGTTAGAAACCGTTACAAGGAGCTCTTGGAAAAGCTAGACCTTGAAATATGTTTATAATGGCTATCTGCTTCTTTATTCCTAGAGGGTTACCCTTTGCCGGAGGAGCTGGAAGAAAAGATATTGGCAATGCTGCAGGACTCGACCGGAGGGTCCATCCTCCAGTGCGAGCTGTGGAAGGCCCTCGACTCCGGCAGCCGCGAGGTCTCGAGATCCATCGTTAAGATGGAGCGGCGCAACCTTGTCAAGAGGGAGCCGGTACAGGATGGCGGGCGAAAGACCTACCGGGTCATCCTCCTCAGGAAGGCCCCCAAGATCGATCTGGCCGACGTCTCTTGGTGCGCATGCCTCACCTGCCCTGACCTGTCCAGGTGCGGAATGGGGCAGCCGATCTCGCCCGAGAATTGCGAGAAGCTCTCCATCTCGCTCAGGAACGAGTTCTGGAAGCACTCGAAGGGGGAGGAGCTGCAGAAGCTGTCCTCCACGGGGAATGATGTAAATGCCAAGTAAGGATCAGGTGCTTGGCGATTTCTATTACAAGGAGGCGAAGAGGGGCGGTTACCGGTCCAGGTCGGCACTCAAGCTCAAGGAGATCGCCGAGAAGCACCGCATCTTCAAAAAAGGGCAGGTGGTCGTCGACTTGGGCGCAGCACCGGGCGGGTGGCTTCAGATCGAGCGCGAGATGGTCGGCCCCGAGGGCATCATCATCGGCGTGGACCTGAGCCAGATCGCCCCCTTACCATTCGACAACGTGTGGCTGATCAGGGGTGACATCACTGCACCAGAGGTCATGGAGCAGGTCTCCAGCCTTGCAGGGGGTAAGGTGGACGTCGTGGTTTCGGATTTGGCCCCCAAGTTCAGCGGCATCCACGATCTTGACCACGCGCGCCAGATCGACCTCTCCTCGATGGCGCTTGCGAGCTCATCGCACATGCTGCGCACCGGCGGGTCCATGGTCATGAAGGTGCTCATGGGATCGGAGTTCAGGCAGTTCCTCTCTTCCGTGGAGCGGCGGTTTGGCTCCGTCAAGATCCACAAGCCAAAGGCGTCCAGGGACAGCAGCTCCGAGGTATATCTTGTCTGCACCGGGTTCAGGGGCCAAAGCTCGTCATAAGCGCGGAGGCGCAATGCGCCCACCGGGCCGGTTCGTCAATAGCCGAGCTTATTAAGAAGCATAAGTAGAGATGATAGCGGTGTGACTGTTGAAGTGCTTTATCGTTGACAGCTTCGTCGGTTTCTTCGCATATGATGAAGAACTGAACGTTGTCCTCTCGAGGGTATTCGAGAACACCGAGGATGCGATCGCTCAGATGCTGGCCCTTCAGAAGAGGGGCACCTGCACCGAAGTTGAGGTTCTGATTCACGACCTAATTGACATGGGTTACGACTCTTTCGTATTCGAAGACGAGATGGAGGCGCGCGCGCTTAAGGCAAAGTATGCCATAAGCTTCCAGGTTTCCCAACCCAGCGAAGGGGGGCAGGCATTCCGGGCCAACCAGGACAAGGCCGCTGCTGCCGCTGGGATCAAGCCTGACAGGCTGGCGAAGACGCTCAAGGATGTGTCCGAGGCAATCGTGCGCGTCCAGATCAGGACTGCCGCGGAGAAGCGGGACCGGCTAGTCGCGGAGGCCGTTTCAGGGCTGGACGAGATAGATAAGAACGTCAACATCACCGTCTCGCGCGTGCGCGAGTGGTACGGCCTGCACTTCCCCGAGCTGGACACGCTCGTCCCAGACCATAGGCATTACATGGCCATGGTGGCAAAGTACGGGATGAAGGTCTCTTTCGATTATGAAGGCGTGAACGCAATAATACAGAACGAGGTCAAGGCGAAGGCAATCTCCGACGCTGCCCATATGTCCATGGGCGCCGATATCTCCGACTCCGACATGAGGCAGATAGTCAACCTCGCGGAGAGCAATCTGAAGACATACGCGCTGCGCGACACCGTGGAGAAGTACATTGACGAGACCATGAAAGAGGTCGCCCCCAACATGAGGGAGCTTGCGGGGGCATGCCTAGGCGCAAGGCTGATCGCCCTGGCCGGCAGCCTCGAGAACCTTGCGAGGAAGCCCGCCAGCACGATACAGGTACTGGGCGCCGAGAAGGCGCTCTTCAGGTCGCTTAAGACTGGCGCCAGGCCACCCAAGCACGGCATCATATTCCAGCACCAATACCTTCACAGCGCAGAGCGCTGGCAACGCGGCAAGGTGGCTAGGGCGCTGGCAGGGAAGCTGTCGATTGCGGCAAGGGTGGATGCATACAATGGCGCCTATGTGGCAGACCGCCTGAAGGCAAGTGTCGAGAAGAGGATTGAGGAGATAAAGAAGAAGTACAGCAAGCCCCCTATCCGTGAAGGCCGCAGGGGCGGAGACCGCTTCCAGCGCCCATTCGACAGGAGGGGCAGCTTTGGTGGGCGCGACCGCTTCGGAGGACGGGACCGCTTTGGTGGGCGCGACCGCTTCGGAGGACGGGACAAGTTCAGGGGTAGCTACGGCGGAGGCGGCAGGAGCGGCGGTGACCGGTTCCAGAGTGGCGGCAGGTTCTCTGGCGGAGGCGGCAGGAGCGACAGCGGCGAACGGGGCGACCGCTACAGCGGTGGCGGCGGAGGAGATAGGAGCGACGGCGGCAGAAAATTCGGCGGAGGAAAGTGGAAGGGGAATAGGAAATGGTAACTGTCAAGGCTCATCCTAAATTCGAAGGCGTCTATTATGTCATGGCCCCAGAGGGCAAGCAGCTGGCAACAGAAAACATGGTGCCTGGCACGAAGGTCTACGGTGAGAACCTTTATACCTCGAACAAGATCGAGTACCGTGCCTGGAACCCATACAGAAGCAAACTTGGCGCCGCGATCGAGAAGGGGATCAAGGATATCAACATCAAGGAGGGCATGAATGTCCTTTATCTAGGCGCGGCCAGCGGCACAACGCCGAGCCACGTCTCGGACATTCTCGGGGCCAAGGGGAAGCTCTTCTGCATCGAATTCGCACCCCGCGTGATGCGCGAGCTCGTTGAGCTTACTGCCAGCAGGAAGAACATGATCCCCATTCTAGGGGATGCACGCATGCCCTCCTCCTACCGGTATTATCTTGAGAAGGTGGACTCGGTCTACTGCGACGTCGCCCAGCCTGAGCAGGCCAAGCTGCTAGCCGACAATGCCGATGCCTTTCTCAAGAAGCGCGGCAAGGTGATGATTGCAATCAAGGCAAGGAGCGTCGACGTGACAATGGATCCAAACGCCGTCTTCAAGCAGGAGTCGAAGGTCCTTGAGGACAGGGGCATCAAGATCCTTGACATAAAGCACCTTGAGCCGTTCGAGAAGGACCATGCGATGATACTCGGAGAGCTGAAGTAGTCGATGCCGAACGGCAGCGGTGACGAGGGCGACTCCCCTGACCGGCTGAACAAGGTCTTTCTGGAGGTCGAACTGAGGAACCTCAACAGCAGCCTGCCAAGGGTGCGCCGGCCTCTGCGCGAACTCCTCGCTGAGCCCTCCCCCTCCTATGTGACCGCCTCAGGGGAGCTTGTGCGGTTCGACCGGGAGGATCTGGTGTCCCTCTCCAAGATCGCGCCGCCAGATAAGGTTGGGGAGATACGGCTGCCATTCGTGATCGTGAAAGAGGCGAGTTCCAAGAGGGGTGCCTATACCTTCGAAGGAAACGACAGCGAGATCGCCGTTCTCGCTGCGCTTCTTAAGAAGGACGAGCCGAGCAGATACCTCTTCCGTCCCGACATTCACGAGCTGGGGAGGCTGTGCCCCACGGTATTCGTCTTGGGTTTCTCATTCTGACCCATTTCCGAATCTCTGAATGGTTTATATCCCTCCGCAGCCCCTTTTTATCCAGAGTCGTCCTCTATGAAGATGAAGAACGAGACCAACGAGATCCTCAGCCAGATACTGAAGACTCTCGACGAGGCGGGTTACTCCGTATCCGAGGTCGACTCTGAGGATTACTGCCTCGAGATCGTTGCCAAAAAGGGCAACATCAAGTTATTGATCAAGACCCTGCTCAACGTCGACTCGGAAAGGCGTGAGACCGCCGACGATCTGAGGAAATTGGCTGCAAGCTTCTCCGCCTCCCCGCTGATAATCGGCTCCAGGATGCAGAACGGCCTCATCGAAGAGGGCGCCCTGTACGAGCGTTTTGGCGTGAACGTCATCAACCCCGCTACCTTCAGGGAGGCTGCGCTGAAGGGAACTCTGCCGATAGTATACTCCAAGAGGGGTGGCCTCTACGTTAAGATCGACGGCGATGCCCTGAAGAGGCACCGTGCGGCGCAGGGCATGTCTCTTGGCAACCTTGCAAGCAAGATCGGAGTTAGCCGAAAGGCAGTTTACGAGTACGAGCGCGAGCAGATGGGCGCAACGCTGGCGACCGTTGCAAAGATAGAGGAGGTCATCAAGGCGAACGTGATTACCGGGATAAACATCTTTGCTTGGACCCCGTTCGCAGCGACCGATTTCAAGCCCCCAACCAGCGAGGTGGCGAGGCAGCTGCACAACAAGCTGCGGGATATCGGTTGCAAGGCAATGGGCTTCAACTATGCGCCTATTGACGTACACATGCATGACGCAGATGTAGGGTTCCTGACGAACGAGCACCTGCGGGATGCCGAACTTGAGCGGAAGGTCGATAGTGCAGTTCACGTGGGGAAGATCCTCGGCATGGCGCCAATCCTGGTAACCAAGGAGAGCTGCCATCTGGAAAAGGACATAACCACGATCAAGATTGACGAGATCAGTCGTATCAAGAAGAAGCAGGATCTGGAAGCCCTGCTCCGGATCGATTTAGAGAAATCAAACGACAATTAAGCGACTACAGGAGGCGCGACTGCGTAGGCCGTCTTGCCTCTCTGATCTGCCTTTGGTCGCCCTCTCCTGCCTTGGAGACCGTGCTCCACGTCCTCCTCACTATGGGGGGCAGCTCGCCCGACCTCACCGCCTCCGCTATGAACCGCCTCGTCTTCGGATCTCCGGGATAACCTGACCCAAAGTCCCCCCACCTGAGCTTCAGCTCGCCAACTATCCTGTCTCTCGCCGTCTTTGCGAGTATCGACGCCGCGGCAACAGCCGGGAACCTGTCTTCGGCATGATGCACCGAGAATACCTCCGGCTTCGCCACCATCCTCCTCAATATCTCGGCGCCGAATCGAGCCGGATCAACGTCAACGCTCCCTATCTGCGCGATATCGGGCCATAGCCTCTCGATTATCTTCGCCATCGCGTCCGCCTCTATCTGGTTGAGGTTCCTTTCGCTCCGTAAACTATCGATGACCCCCGCATCCAGCACCTCGACATGATAATTCTCCACGAGTGCCATTATCTGGGGCAGGAGTTCGTCCCTCCTCTTCGCAGAGAGCTTCTTAGAGTCCTTGACGCCGATGCTGAGCAGTTCCTGCTCGCGCCCCTCCCTTATAGCGACGCCCGCTATCACCATGGGGCCTATCGCCGGGCCCCTGCCTGCCTCGTCAAGCCCTGCTATGAGCTTCATAATCTGATTTTTAGGCGCCTCCTCTATTATCCATGCCGATCACTCTCCGCTGCCATTCCCCGCAGCGGAACATTCAATAATGCCCTCCCCGAATCCCGATTAGACGTCGTAGCATTCATCTCGAATGGTGGATTCGCAATGAACAGCACAACTGTCCGCGAAGGCATCACTGACCTCGAGGTTCCGAATCCCTCTTCCTACACATTCCAGGGGCAGTATGCCCCATTCAAGGCCCCCGTCTTCTACAACCCCAAGATGGAATTTAGCAGAGATTTGGCAGTGCTGGCGCTCAAGGCATTCGCACCGACCAGGGAGTCGCCTCTGATGGTATGTGATCCCCTGGCAGGGCTGGGTGCGCGCGGCATCCGGTATGCTAAGGAGGTCCCGAACGTGTCTAGGGTGATGATGGGGGACCTCAACAGCGAGGCGCTTCCGGTAATACGCAGGAATGCCTCGCTGAACGGTGTCGAGCCTCTTGTAGAGGTCTTCGAGAAGGATGCAAACCTCCTGCTAACTGCGCATGCCGAACCAGGCAGGCGCTTCGACTTCATTGACCTCGACCCGTTCGGCCCTCCCTCCCCTTTCATCGACTCGGCCGTGCGCGCCCTGAAGAACCGTGGAATCTTGGCAATTACTGCGACCGACACCGCCCCGCTGTGCGGCGTCCATGCAAAGGCCTGCATAAGGAAATACGGCGCGATTCCACTCCACACCGACTTCTGCCACGAAGCCGGTCTCAGGATCATGATTGCTACAGCGGTCAGGGAAGCCCTCAAGTACGATCTAGCCGCCGAGGCGCTCCTCTCCTACAGTGTCGACCACTACTTCCGGTCCTACCTGAAGCTTACACTCGGGGCCAAGAGGGCCGACGCGTCCGCCTCAATGCTGGGTTACATCGCCAGCTGCGCCGCGTGCGGGTGGCGCGCCAGCTACCCCTTCACCGCCCCCCTCCCGACATCCTGCGCGCGTTGCGGAGGCGCGGTGCTGCGCGGCGGCCCGATGTGGCTCGGCCCCCTCTCCAGCGGTCAGTTCATCGAGCAGCTCATGTCGCAGGGGACGGAAAGTCTCAACACTGCAGTAAGGATAAGGAAGATGCTGGCGACCCTGCTCTCCGAGAATGACCTTCCACCGAGCTATTACGTGATCGACAACATCTGCAGCAGGCTGAAGCGCGACGTGCCTGCTCTTGAAGACGTGTTGGACGCCGTGCGCTCAAAGGGGTTTGCCTCGTCCCCGACACACTTCCACCCAAAGGCAATCAAGACCACGGCACCAATCTCCGTAATCGAGGATACCGTGTCGTCAATCTGAATGCGCCTTCAGTTGAGGCGCATCTTCAATGAAAAACTATTTATTGCACAGTGCAATCGGTATCTCCGAGTGTGAACGCAATGCCATCGCACGGCTCATTAACCAAAGCGGGCAAGGTCAGATCGCAGACTCCCAAAGTGCCTGCCATGGAGAGGCACGGGCTTACCCCGCGGCACAGGAACAAGAAGAACTTCCTCAAGAGAATGGTTTATTCTTCACCGGAAGACACGAAGACCCGAAGGCGCAGACGGTAAACTTACTGCCAGCCGTTTTTTTGCGGCACCTATCTTTTTAGCCGCCCGTCATAATTTCTTGACGGGAAAAATCTTAAATA
>MAGS01000019.1:10038-41166 GCA_001717005.1 Candidatus Methanomethylicus mesodigestus
GACGGGAAAAATCTTAAATACTACTTTTATTTGTTTGCAGAAATAGTGCCTTAAAATAATGTCTAAATGGGCTCGGAGGATTCGACAGTAAAGTGAACCAAGCATCTTGCGTTGAATTGCAAAAGCAGATAGTCGGCAAGCACATTTATGGCAACCTGTACGGTTGCAATGCGTCCCAGATAAACAACGAATCTGCGCTCAAGGACCTGGTAATAGACGCCGCGAAGAAGGCCAACATGACCATATGGGACACGAAGGCATGGAAATTTGGCGGCCCCAAGGGAGGGGTCTCCGCAATAGCCCTCATACTCGAGAGCCACATCGCAATACACACTTGGAACGAGTTCCAGTACGCGACTGTTGATGTCTTCACATGCGGGGACAAGAGCGACCCGAGGCAGGCCTTTGACTTCATAGTTTCGCAGCTCAATCCAAAGTCAGTGACGAAACATTTTGCCGACCGCTCAAGTCAGGAATGAACATCTTCTTGATAGGCCGCCTATTTTTTGGCCATTTTCTTTCACTTTATTAAATAATGCCCGAATGCTGCCGCCGTGATGGCTGATGCGCCCTCTCCTCCGCTTCCAGCGCGATGCGCCGCCCCTCGAGCATGCGATGCGTTCCCAAAATCTCATGCCCATCCTTTGGACCGCTTAAAAATAAATGATGAGGGGGCCGCCCCCTCCTGTCGGAACTCTTCCGAAGTTCAGTACGACCTTGCTATTCTTATGGTGGATTTTGCCGTCACGCCGCAGTTGACGCAGCCTATCCCTGTGTTGCATTCCTCGCTATCGCCGTATGGTGTTCCTAAGATCCTTGCGTCGACCTTTGCCTCAAGGTCCTCCCCGCAACCCCTGTCGCCGCACCACGGCGCCTCGACGATCCCTCCGTGCTTGTTCAGCACATCCTTCACCTCGTCTACCGAAGTGACCTCGCTAATCCTTGCGCTCATCCATGCCGAACTCCTCTTAATGAGGGCGTCGTCCAGGCCGCTCATGAGCTTCCTTATCTCGCCCACAATGGGTGCCATCTGCACGGTCGTCTTCTCGAGGCTGTCGCGCCTCACCAGGACCGCCGTGCCTGCTTCGATGTCCCTCGGTCCAAGGTCGATCCTGACAGGGGCCCCCCTCATCTCCCATGTGAAGTACTTGCTTCCGGGGGTGACTTCCTTCCTGTCATCGACGACCGCCCTCAGGCCGGCGGAGACGAGCATGTCCCTCACCTCGTAACACTTCTTGAGGACCTCCTCCTCCTTGCCCTTGTAGACGATCGGTACCACCGCAACCTGCACCGGCGCGACCTCCGATGGCAGAACCAGTCCGTTGTCGTCTCCGTGCGCAGAGATCAGTGCAGCGATGGCCCTCTCTGATATTCCATAGCATGTCTGCCAAACATTCTCGTAGTTGCCGTCCGCCTTCATGTACTTGATGTCGAACGCCTTCGAGAATCCCTGCCCCAACGCGTGGACAGTGCCTATCTGGAGCACCTTCCCATCTGGCAATACCGTGTCAAACGCAACGGTGTACTCTGCCCCGGGGAACTTGTCCCACTCCGGCCTCTTAGTCCTCACATACGGGAGCTTTAGCTTGCTGAATATGGTCGAGTATATCTCGATTCCCTGCTTAACCTGCGCCTCGGCCTCCTCCCTCGTCGCATGCGCCGTGTGCGCCTCCTTGAACGTGCTGACTTCCCTTACCCTTATCATCGGTCTGGTCGCCTTCGTCTCATACCTGAAGACGTTCACTATCTGGAATATTTTGAGCGGCAGGTCTGAGTACGCGTTGATCCAGAGCTGGAACATGGGGTATATCGCCGTCTCGCTCGTGGGCCTGAGCGCAAGCTTAACGTCGAGGGGCGACTTCCCCCCGTGGGTGACCCAGTAAACTTCGTCCTCGAAATCCTTGATGTGCTCGCCTTCCTTCCCGAGCATGTAATCAGGTATAAGCAGCGGGAAGAGCACCTCGTCGTGGCCCGTCTTCTCAAGCTCATCCCTGATGATCTGCGTGACTCCCTTCCTGATCTTGAAACCGTAAGGCGTCCATATTCCCGTCCCCTTAACCGGGTAACGCATGTCGTATACAGGCACCTCTTGGATGACCTTGTGGAACCATTCACTATAGTTTCCTTCCCATTGCTTCCTCTCGGGTGGCTTTGCCATCTGCATCTACCTTCCATCGTTGATATAATCCTCTAGGTTCGTGCCCCTTCTTAAAAATCTCTCCTCAGGCGACTCGGGGCGGTCTTGCGCATCCCCGCCGCCCCCGGCCGCGCATCCCTTCGGTGTGCCATAGACCCCGTCATAACCCGGCGATATCTCGAGCCTGCCCTCCCTGCTGGCGATTACCAGCCTTGCAACTTCTGCGCCGCACACCTCCTCCAGCTTCTCCGGAGGGGTGTCCATGAGCACCTCGTACTCGTTTCCGAAGTGCTTCAGCATGCTCCAATACCTCCTCTGGACCTCCGCCGCGAACACATCCTTGCATGCTACCGTGGCTATCAGCTCGCACAGGGGGAGTATCCTGATGAACTTCTGTGCCCCCGCCGGGACCGCCCCTTCCTCCCTGTCGGCAAGCTCCTCGATCCTTTCGGCGACTCCCTTCGTCATCCCCCTGCCGCACACAGGGCATACCCCTTTCATCATGACTGCCCTGCGCGGAGGGACCGAGACGCCGCAGTCCCTGTGCCCCGTCCAGTGGTACTTGCCATATGCCGGGTCTACCTCTATTGTGGTCACCCTGCCCTTGTGGAACTTGATCGTGTCGACCATCTCCGCATACGTCGGCTCCTTCATCTCCATGATGTTCGCCTCCCTGCCTATGCGCCAGGGATGGGCGCTGTGGCTGTCGCTGTTTGACAGCAGGGTGACCTGGTCGAGCTCGCTCACCCTCCAGTTCATAGGCGGGTCTGAGGAGAGCCCAGTCTCAGCAGCGTATATGTGCGGGGCATACTCCCCGTAACACTCCCTCATGCTGTCCACCCCCCCGTGCGCACCATAAAGCGAGAACCAAGGCGTCCAGATGTGCGCGGGCACTATCAGGCAATCCTCTCCAAGGTCCACCACGGCCTCTGCAAGGTCGGCCCCGGTCATTGACAGATTGGGCCGTCCGTCGCTCGCAAGATTTCCGTGCCCCGAGAGCGCCTCGCAGAGCTGCTCGGCGACCTCCAGCGACGGCAGCATTATCATGTGATGTATCCTTCTGCCCCTGCCTCCGAACTCGAAGTTCGTGCACACCTCGCCGGTGACTGCAAATAGGGTCTTGCCACCGCCCCTCAGCCGGTAGAATCCCTCCTCCTCCTCAAGCTCCTCCTTGATCGCCGCCCTCCATTTGGGGTGCGTGAAATCGCCCGTCCCGAGCAGATGCAGCCCCTTGGCAAGCGCCCCCCTTTCCAGCGCCTTGAACGTCATGTCCTTGCTCGTCGCCCTGCTGTAAGGGCTGTGTATGTGGAGGTCTGATATGACCCTCATCTCTATCAGTCTCGATTATATCTGAATGCATCTCTAGGATAATAAATTGCTTTTCGATGTCATTTTATGACACTTAATCCACGTATAATCTCTGAAACCAAATGTAACAAAGCTGTTTATTTACAATTAATTCTACCTTCCCTCATTTTTAGGTTTGATTGTACTGCTATATGTTCGCCAAACACAATAACAGTTATTAATCTCTCGCATTCTAAAAAGTTGCATCACACAAATCGGTGTAGATGGAATGCCGACACTATTCGCACGGTTCTACAATAACGGGGCGGATCTATTCGAGAAAGCAAAACAAGTGGCATGTTGTCAGAACTATCAGATAGCCTCTGAAGATCCTGCAAGCGGCACTCTGCATATGCACAAGAAAGTTTCAGGGAAGATGGTCCACATCCTTCTATATATCGGCTCGGGCAAGGACCGTGGTGTCAAGATCGATGTGATGCCCGGCGACGAGGGGTATTACATGGACTGCGGCCGGCAGTTCATTGAGGAATTGAAAAAGGTTGCTAGGTGAGTCTTATGGGTTTCATGTGGGGCGTCAGGTACTGGCTTCGTCTCATAAGGGAGATTATTGGTTCCACAATTGACGTCAGCAAGAGATGCATGAATGGCGACATCGACCCGTGTATAGTAGAGTTCGACACCGACTTCGCCGGGCATGTGCCTCAGATCATGCTCGCAAGCAGCATTACCTACACCCCCGGGACCGTCACGATCGACATCGACTCAAACAATCGGTATTATGTCGGCTCCATCAATCCGCGGAGCAAGGCTGACATTCTCCCGATGGAGCCTCACGTCATAGGGTGGGTTGGCAAATGATCGATCTCTCTTTCCTTAACGCGTTTGCGGATTCTGCCTTCTTCTGGTCGGCCCTTATCTTCAGCGTCGCCTGCGCATTCACCGGGCTCGCTGCGGTAAGGCTATCTCTCAAGGGCGAGGCAGTTACCTCGCTGATGGCGATCAGCACGTTTACCACTGTGGCGGGCGTCAGTCTGTTTCTTATATCTCTCCCTGAACTCTTCAATGTGGGGTTTGCCAGGGACACCGCCATAGCGCTCCTTGTTGTGGGCTCGATTGGAACTATCATATTCGCAAGACTATTCAGGACGGGGAAATGAATGCAAATCGAGATATCCGTTATCATTTACATGCTGGCGGTCTTCGGTTTCGTGGCATGGAACATAAAGAAGGGGTCGTTCGTTTTTGATCCCAGCAAGCTCATCCCTATCTTGATCTTCATTGCCGTTTTGTCCGTGGCGATCCTCGCCTCCATGGGCATCGGTCTAGGGATTGCCACGACTACGATCATGAAGATAGGCGCTGCCGGAATCCTCTTCTCAGGAACCCTGCCGATGGTTGCTGCTGGCATAGGCCTCTTGAGGTTTGGGGATGAGTACGGTGTTAACATCTTCTATGCCCGGAACCACATAGGAGGCATAGTCGACTGCGTCTCCTCCCTCGTGATGATCTTCGTGGGTCTGCTGATAGTCCGGCTTGACCTGGCGGCGGTCGGTTTCTTCTTCTTCATGCTCCTTCCGTTCACCAGCAATGCGCTGGCAAATTCTTACTACTATACCTACCAAGGGAGGGCAAACAAATGATCGACGCATTCATGGTCATAGCATATGTGATGGTTATAGGCATAGCAATCGGCGCCGTCGCCGCATTGCTCCAGAAGGACCTTCTGAGGGCCGCCTTCCTGAGCGGCGCCGAAAGCATCGCACTGGCTTTCCTCTTCCAGGCGCTACTGGCGCCGGACCTCGGCCTCACTCAGGCCATCGTTGCAACGGTGCTCATGCCCGGCATAATCATCATTGGGATATTCAAGACGCGGAGGCATGAGGAAGAATGATCGAACTCAATCTGCAGTTCCTTAGCTTCATGGCTGCAGCGGTGCTTGTGGTTATCGGGCTGGGAGGCATGCTGTTCCTTGATAACCTGATAAAAAAGATAATCGCATTTACGCTGCTCTCCGACGGCGTCAACCTCGCTCTGGTAACCCTTGGTTACGTGGAGGGCGGGATAGTTTCGATACTCGAGCCAGGAACTTCCGGCGCGGCATTCCCAACCAACGCCGTGTTGATCTTCGGGCCCGGCATTGTCCTGACCAACATCGTCATCGGAGTCAGCACGACCGCAGTGCTCGTTGCGGTGACGATGGTCCTTTACCAGAGGTATGGCACGCTTAAGGCGTCCAAGGTACTCAAGGGTGAGCGCAAATGAACGAGTCCATATCAAACCTCTGGTCAATACCTCTCTTCATAATCATCCCCATATTGGCTGCTATTCTGCTCAACGTCCTTTACAGTCGGAAGCGCGCGATAAGCGTGACCGCCGTCGTCTCCTCGCTGGCTCTCATCGTTGTAAGTGTCTTGTCCCCATTCGGATTCCACTGGTTCACAGGGCAGCCTGCCGTCCTGCCTACCGGCGGATACACCTACAGGGCAGACCTGCTTGGCTGGAACCTCGCGTTAGAATATTACTATGGTCCCCTTCAGCAGATAGCCATCTTCCTCGCATCTGTGCTCCTGCTGTTCGTAGTCCTGATCGCGATAAACTCGCTCAAGAAGAACACCGGGACGTACATCTCGCTGCTATTCCTCACCTTCATGTCTGCTGCAATAGTCATAATGGTGAACGACTTCTATCACCTTTGGATCGGTGTAGAGATCGGTAGCCTGATAGTTGCAGGCGTGGTTCTGGCAACCGGAGAAGCCGTCAGCCAGAAGGCTGCGCTGAAGTATACCTTCTTCTCAGCCTTGAGCGGCGCCGGGCTGGCCATTGCCCTCGCCCTGATCTTGGGCGTCACCGGGTATGCAAACATCTCCGACGCGATAATCGCTATGCCGCTCAACGACGCCTCGCTGGCAAGCGTCCTGTATGTCGCATTCGGCTTCACCGTCCTCTCTTGGATATACGCAGGCGGGCTCGCGCCGATTCATCCGCTGAAGGCTGATGTATACGGCTCTGCATTCCCGCACGCAACCATCCTCCTGCAGACGCAGTCAAAGCTCATGCTAGTGGCGATCGGTCTCGTCATTCTCAGGCTCTTCGGCACTCTCCCGTTTGCGAAGGAGGTCATGCTCTCCGTGAGCGTCCTCACTATGATGATCGGCGTAGTCATGGCGATGCTACAGACTGACTTCAGATGGACGCTGGCCTACTTGATAGTGAGCCACAGCGGGCTGGTGACCTTGGGGATCTCTCTTGGGACAGTTCAGGGCATAATCGGCGGACTCTTCCAGGCCGTCAATGACGTGGTCTACATGAGCGTCCTGCTGCTGGCATGCGAGGGGATCTACTACTTCGGTCGCGGGACTTCCATAAAGACCGTCAGCGGCATAGCTAAGCGTGCGCCATGGCTTGCTGTGGCTGCAATAATTGGCGCGTTCGCCGCATCAGGGGTGCCGCCATTCAACGGCTTCCAGAGCGAGATCATACTGATACAGGCGTCGCTCAACTATGGCATGCCTGAGCTGGCAATCGTGGTGTTGATGGTCAGCGTCACGACCTTCATTGCACTCTTCAAGGGCATCTACAACATATTCTTGAGGCCGGACGACGCTCCACAGGCGGGCGAGAAGCAGGGCATGCCTGTCCCGAGGATGCTTTACGTTTGCCTTGCCGCCCTGATCTTTATCACGATACTCTTCGGAGTATATCCGCAGCTAGCAATCAACTTCCTGAATGAGGCAGCACTTAAGGTGGTGTATATCCCGTGGGTTCCATAGACAGCTTGTATGATAAAGTGAAGCGGTTCGTAATCGAATTTACGTCAGGCAAGGGCACGTCAAGTGCCATGACCGGGTACATGACTGGCGAGCTACAGACCGTTGCATTTATCATGATCTTGGCGTCGTTCTTCAGGATCTTCTCTGTGCCTCTCGGGATTGTCTTGCTGGCAGCCGTGGTCGGCGCGCTCTTCTTCTTCGGCCCTATGATAAAAGCCATGGAGAGGGAGAACAGCAGCGGTCTGAACAGGGTCCTCTTCTGGGTCATGATTTACTTTGCCGTGATAATAGCCGTTACTCTTTGGGGCTGATATAGCATGGAAAGCAAAGCACTTAAAGGATCAAGGGGAATAATCGCCGTCATCGCATTGATGATCATATTCGTAGGGGTCTCCACCTCGCTTCTGCAACTCAACGGGAACGTGGCACGAGGCATAAGCCCCGAATACAACGCGCTAGCCCCATATGAGGCGCCCAACAACCTGGCGAGTTGGGTCTACGACTACCGCGGCTTCGACACGCTCATTGAGACGGGCGTGATATACGTAGGCGCACTTGTCTCCGTCCTTGCCATAGGCAGGGGGATCGTACGCACAAAGGGCGTCGCAGAAGAAGCGCCGGTGGCACAGTCTAGCATGGATTTCCACGTATCCTCCCTTAACGTCATACTCAAGTACTTCGGCATCCCGGTGATCATCCTCATCGTCGCATACTCGCTGCTCGTGCTTACTGGCGCCGCGACCTCTGGAGGCGGAGGATTCCAGTGCGGAGTTATCTTCTCGTCCGCATTCCTTCTAGGGATGATATTCTATGGGAAGAAGAACCCGCTCAATCTCAGCAAGAAGTTTCTCATAGGGATCGGCGGCTTTGGCTGGGCGCTGTATGCGCTGCTAGGGCTTCCGGGATACCTGGTTACGGGATACTGGCAGTACAATGTGGGCGCTGACCTCTGGTCATCCGGCCTGATCTCGGGCGTCAGCGGCATGTCTGCGGTCGTCCCGGACATCATGCGCCAGATATTCGGCGACCCGTTCAGGATTCTCCTTGTTCTGTCCGACGGCACCTACGCCTCTACGGCGGGCATAGTGCCGCTGATCAATATCGGCGAGGCATTCAACGTGATCGGCGCCATCGGTTTGATCTTCTTGGTGTTTGCTTACGGCTATACTGACGAGGAGGGCAAATCCAAATGATCGAGTTACAGCTCTTCCCTGCTCTCGCCGGCGAGGTCACCCCCATAGTGGTCGCATTCGTGTTGGGCATCCTCTTCGGCACACAGTTGCAGGGCAAGATATCCAAGCGCATGATTGGCCTGATCATAGGTCTAAGCATAATCGCTGCGGTCCTCTTCGAGGCGCCCATATTCACATGGAGCCTCTTGGCAGGCTTCATAAGCGAGCACATCAGCATCTCCGTGGCATTCGTGGCCGCCACAATCGGAATGTTCGTCGGAAAGGCGTTCAGGGGAGGGCGTGAATGAGATGTACTTGACGACAAGTGCCTGCACCAAGTGCGCAAAATGCTGGGAGGTCTGCCCAACTGATTGCATAAAGCATCCTGATGGCATACCATTCAGCTGCACGACTTGCGGCATCTGCGCTTCTGTCTGCCCCACGACAGCGATAAGGAAGAACCGCTTCGGCGGCTACTACGTCGACAGGTCAAGGTGCACGCGCTGCGGGATGTGCGTAAAGCACTGCCCGTTCACATTTGCGAAGATCGTGAATGACAGGGTAAGAGGCATCTGCATCAGGTGCGGCAAATGCGTGGATGTCTGCCCAGTCAATGCGCGCATCGACATACTCAAGTCCGTCAAGCAGCCCATCGACTATGCCGTGCTGCTCGAGGTTGCAACCCCTGAGCGACTCAAGGCGATCATCGAGGGCAAGCCGATAGAGATCAAAGCGGAGGCAACAAAATGACAGCGACTCAACCCGCAGCAACTGTCGCTCCTGCATCTGCGCCAGCTCCAGCGCCAGCAGCGGCACCGACGCCAGCACCGGCCCCTGCGCCAATCACCAAAGTTTCAAAGCGCAAGATCTACAGGGACATGTCAAAATGCATGCTCTGCGGAAGGTGCCGGAACATCTGCCCGACAAGCGCGATCAAGCTAGCCACAGATGAGAAGGGCGTTTGCACCAACTGCAACCTCTGCGCCGAGGTCTGCCCTGTAAAGGCAATCGACTCCTTCGAGGGCAAGATAAAGCCGGAGGAGATCGGGCTGCACTACACCAAGATGCAGTCCTACAATGACCGCAAGATCAAGATCAACTGCGTGAACTGCATGGAGTGCTACGAGCAATGCCCGGCTAACGCGATATACTATGAGGAGGGCAAGCTGCTCATAAAGAAGGGCGACGCCGGGGCATCCATAATCAACTGCTCGCTCTGCTCCCTCTGCGCGAGGGCGTGCCCGACGAATGCGCTGAAGTTCGAGCTCAACCGGATAAAGCTCATACCTGACTTCTGTGTCCTGTGCGGGGAGTGCGTGAGGGTCTGCCCGACGCAGACCATGCGCCTCAAGGACCGATACCCTGAGGGCGCATGCGTCATGTGCGGAAGGTGCGTGAAGTCTTGCCCGGTAGGCGCGCTCTCCATCAAGCCTGTCTCTTGGAACGGGTCGATCGAAGATGGCTGCATAAGGTGCGGGACCTGCAGCAAGGCCTGCCCCACATCTGCAATCACGTTCGATCCCACGACCATGGACAAGCCCGAGGTGGACCTCTCGAAGTGCATACTCTGCGAGATATGCGCGGCTGACTGCCCTGTCGACGCCATCAAGATCAAGTGCAATTTGCCTGAGAGGAAGCTGGAGAAGCACTCCATAAAGATCAACCAGAGCCTCTGCGTGGGCTGCGGCCTATGCGTCGATGCCTGCAAGATCACCCTGAAGGGCGACCCTGCCATGTCCCTGAAGGACGGTCTGGCACAGGTCAATGAAATGAAGTGCATCGGGTGCGGCGCATGCGCCACCACCTGCCCTGCTGAGTGCATTAGGGTGGTCAAGATCTATGACAAGAAACGAGTGGCCGGACAGGCCAGCGATGTGGTGATACTGCCATGATTACCTTCCTGAGACTGATGTTGACCGGCGCGTACACGAACGCCCTGAGGATACTCGCAAAGGACGACCGCGCCACTAGCATGTCCATAAGGAACAGCATCCTTACCCTGAGCGTACAGCCAACGCCGACCGTGCTCGATGAGATGTGCATAGGCTGCGGCGGCTGCTACAACGTCTGCCCCACGAAGGCAATCGAGATGGTCAAGCTTGAAACCCCTGTGGAGGTGGTGGAGGGATACATGAAGGAGCAGGTCCCAAGGATAGACCTGCTGAAGTGCATCTACTGCCTCAACTGCCACGACACCTGCCCGATCTACTCGATATTCGGCGAGGCAGCCCCGATCCACGCAAGGGACGTAGGGATGCCCCGCATGACCCTGCAGGAGGTCCTCAAGAAGCCCGTGAAGGCCCCTCCAGAGACGATAGCCGAGCTGAGCAAGCTGATACCCTCATCAACAATCTCTATCATAACAGGAGGCAAGAAAGAGTGACGCTGAAGTCAACTTCCAGGAAGAAAGCCATACACGTTATGCTCTGCTACACCGGCGGGTGCAACGGCTGCGACATAGAAGTGGTCAATGCGCTCCTGTCGCCCCGATACGACCTCGAGCAGTATGGCGTCATGCTGACCTGGAACCCGAGGGAAGCCGACGTCCTGATAGTCTCGGGCGTGGTCTCATGGCAGATGCTCGAGCCGCTCAAGAAGATTTACTCGCTCATACCCGAACCGAAGGCCGTCGTCGCCGTTGGCGCATGCGCGTGCAACGGCAACGTCTACAAGAACCTGGTCGGGGACATCAAGGTAAACGAGGATGTGTATGCCCCGGTCGAAAGCGTGATACCTGTCGACGTGAAGGTGCCAGGCTGCGCACCTCGCCCGGAGGAGATAATCCAAGGCGCAGTAAAGGGTCTGCCAAAGCTTATGGGGGCTCCATAAAATGACAGAAGCAAACAATGAAAAAATGATCGAAAAAGAGCTCTCTTTCGGGCCGGTCCATCCGGCGCTGATTGAACCTTACCGGATAAGGCTCTTCGTTAACGACGAGATTGTTGAGGACTGCGAGATAAACATAAACATGGCCTACCGTGGCATGGAGAAGCTCTTCGATGGTCTCCCTGTCGAGAAGGCGCTGCTGATCGCTGAGCGCGTCTGCGGCATCTGCTCGCACGTGCACGCTTGGAACGCAGTGAGGGTCATAGAATGCGGACTGGGGATAGAGGTGCCGCCTAGGGCCGACTACATACGCGTGCTCGTTCAGGAATTCCAGCGCATAACGAGCCACCTGATATTCTTCGGGCATGCATTCGAGGTGGTGGGGCACGAGACCCTCGCCATGCGCGCACTCCTGCTCAGGGAGCAGTTCATGGACCTTATGCAGTATGTTGGAGGCAACCGTGTCATGCCGTCCGTCCCTATCATCGGCGGCATAAGGCCGAGGGCGGATCTGACCGACAGCCTGAAGAAGACCATACTGGAGCGCTGCGATGCATTCGAGGCGAAGTATGCCCAGTACGTGCAGAGGATACTCGACGACCCTCTGGTCATCTCAAGGGTAAACGGCATAGGCCTGCTCACGAAAGAGGATGCGATAAAGTACCACGCGACCGGCCCTACCGGGCGCGCATCAGGATGGAGGTATGACCTCAGGACCGAAATGAAGGAATACAAGCCCTTCGACTTCAATGTCATAGTTCTCGATGGATGCGACACTAAGGATAGGGTCGTCGACCGCGCACTTGAGGTGCTTGAGAGTCTGAAGATTATCCATCAGGTCGTAAAGAACCTGCCTGATGGCCCGGTTGTGAACCGGAATTGGGTCGCGAAGGAGATGCCCTTCACTACAGCCTACCTCGAAACCTACCGCGGGGAGGTCATGCACACATACGGCCTGGATCACCAGGGTCTAGTGCGGAACTATCAGATACGCACGCCAACGATAACCAACCTAGCCGCGATGGAGCATGCCTGCGTGGGCGACCACGTGACCGAGGCAATACTCACGATTGCGAGCTGCGATCCATGCCTGACCTGCTGCACAAGGACGGAGGTCGTGGATTCCGGAAAGCGCCGAACCATGACTGATTATGAGATCGTAAGAAAGTATGGGTGGAGGAAATGACAATGGACGCAACCATCCTCTTCTTGGCCCAGCTGATCGTCTCTTCCGTCATAGCGCTCGCGATCGCAACGCTCTACTCGCTGGTGCTTCCGGGAATCGAGCGGAAGATCCAGGCAAGGATACAGCAGCGCGTCGGTCCTCCGATACTCATGCCCGGCTTCTGGTCAGTGATCAAGTTCATGTACAAGGCGAGGACTGAGCCGATCGCTCAGATGCCCCGGTTCTACAAGTTCCTGATCGGCTTCGGTGTCGGGGTCGTCTCCCTGCTCTTCCTCTTCAATACGCCTTACTGGTGGTTCATGCTCGGGTGGGGCAGCATCTTGGGGATTGCCGGGATGCTGAAACTCGAGGAGGTCATTTATGTCTTCATGGGATCGCAGTCCCAGTCCATCATGTCGACCTCAATGCCCGTCCCGGACACCGTCAGGGGGTCCAAGTGGCCGAACATCCGCAGGGAGTTCAACGAGCAGCACAGCGCCGAGAGATCCCTCAAGATGATGCTGATAGGGTCCCTCCCGCTCTATCTGGCGCTCCTCGTCCCGTTCATAGTGGCGCAGAGCGTGAACATCGGCTCCGTCGTCGTGACCCAGAACCCTGCCTACTCCCCGTTCAACTCTTGGCTATCCTTCTCGCTGCCAACCAGCCCCATACTCTTCACCGTCCCCGGCTTCATTGCAGCCATCGTATACTTCTTGGGATTCGTCGTGATGCTCAACGAGAAGCCCTTCACCATACTCAAGGCAAAGATCGACATGATCGAGGGAGGCGTTCTGGAGTACGCCGCCAACCTCAGGGCAGGATATTACCTGATGCGCAACCTGCTCATGTTCGCGCTGTCCAGCATATTCGTTACCCTCTTCCTTGGGATACCCTTCGACCCATTCATGCCCGCCATGTTCCTGATGAATATGGTCTTGAGCCTGATGCTGCCCATCGCCCTCTCTGTGCTCGTCGCGTTCTCGCCGATATTCACATTCAGGCAGATCTATCCGACCGCGATAGGGCTCTCTGCCCTTGGAGTGCTTGCAATGATACTTGCGCTCAGCATATGATTGGTGGTTTGACAATATGCCAAGAATCGCAATAAGACCAAAAGCCGTGATTAACTTGGGAGGGTGGGTATGCGAACGCAAGCTGACCATCCCCTACCGCGATTACGTTATAGGCAACCCGTTCGATGAGCCGGTGAAGATATCCTCGCCGATCTATACTATGGATGACATCAAAGCCATCGAAGACTTGGGGCTTATCGTTGAGCCGGTAGCCGCAACTGATCGGCTCGTGGACAAGCTGAACAAGGTGAAGGCATTAATCGAGACCAACTTGGCATGATGCTCTTTTGAGCGGCTACGGGGGATTCCAGATGCGGATCATCTTTGTCGGAAGCACCTTGCTTGCGGATGGCTACAGGATGGCTGGCGTGGAGCCCGTACCGGTAGCTACGCCCGACGAGATGCTGAGCGAGATCCAGCCCCTGTTGAGGCGCGAGGACGCCGGAATCATTCTTCTGGATTACGATTTCTCATCAAAGATCAAGGGCGATCTCGATAAACTACGGTCAAAGCGCGCGATGCCAATCCTCGTTGAAGTCCCGGGGAGGCATCTGTCCGCCGAGGTCGACCTAAAATCCACATTAAGCAAGATAATGGGTGTGAAGATGTGAGCTCAATCAATGCATCCCAGTCTGATGGCCTCAAGCGTCTGATCGATGCGCTCTTCGAGGAGTCAAGGACTAAGGCAGAATCGGCGATCTATGACGCGGAGAGCAGGTCGCGTTCTATCCTGTCCGAGTCCGAGAAGTACTCGCTGAAGAAGGCCGAGGAGACGCTCAGTTCCTATGCTTCGATGGCAACGATTGAGTCTAGGAAGGAAGTCTCCAAGGCGGAGATCGAGGCTCGGATGTCGATGCTGCGCATGAAGAGCGACTACGTGGAGCGCGTCTTCGACGCTGCGAAGGTCCATCTTCTAGAATACACCGGATCCAAGGAGTACCTCTCGCGGCTTGCGAAGAGCATCCCCGCAGCAAGTGAGCGGATCGATGCTGGCGAACTCCTCCTCAGCCAGCGTGACATCGACGCACTGGGAGCCAAGCTCAAGCGGATTGCCGGCAAGGGTGTGGCAGTCAGCCCCGCGAACATCGGGATAGGCGGCTTCATACTCGTCTCGAAAGACGGCAAGCTGTCGATCGACCGGACATTGGACGGCATGCTCTCCTCACAGAAGGAGAAGCTGCGCGGAAAAATTGCAGATGCACTGTTCAGGTGATTCAGATGGCCATACAAGGAAAAATCGACAAGATTAGCGGCCCAGTAGTCCAGGCCGAGGGCGTATCGGGCCTGGAGATGCACGAGCTCACGATGGTTGGAGATGCCGAGCTCATAGGTGAGGTGGTGAGGATTGAGGGGACCTCTGCCACGATCCAGGTCTATGAGGAGACTGGCGGCCTCAAGCCCGGTGAAAAGGTGGTCGGGTCGGGCATGCCCCTGTCCGTCGAACTCGGTCCGGGTCTGCTGCAGAGCATCTACGACGGCATACAGCGACCGCTGGACGTCATCAAGAATCTTACTGGCGACTTCATCGCTAGGGGCGTTAAGACGCCTGCCCTCTCGCGTACAGCGAAGTGGCATTTCGTTCCAACCGCGAAGGTTGGCGACAGCGTCATCGGCGGGGCGGTCTTGGGAACCGTACAGGAAACGCCTCTCTTCCAGCACCGGATACTTGTGCCGCCGAACGTAAGCGGAACCATCGCTGAGATCGCCGAAGAAGGCGATTACGTGATAGAACAAGTAATCTGCAGGCTGCGGGGGAAAGAGAAGGGCGTCACCGAACTGAAGCTTTACCACAGGTGGCCGGTGAGGGAGCCGCGCCCTTACATCGAGAGGCTCGAGCCATCCGACCCGCTCATCACAGGCCAGAGGATCATCGATACCTTCTTCCCTGTCGCAAAGGGCGGCGCGGTCGCAATACCCGGCGGCTTCGGCACCGGAAAGACCATCACGTCGCACCAGCTTGCTGCATGGTCTGACGCAGAGATAATCGTCTACATAGGCTGCGGCGAGCGCGGTAACGAGATGACTGAGGTGCTTCTGACCTTCCCGGAGTGGAAGGACCCTAAGAGCGGAAGGCCGCTGATGGAGCGGACCGTCCTGATCGCAAACACCTCAAACATGCCTGTCTCCGCGAGGGAGGCGAGCATCTACACCGGCGTGACTATCGCCGAGTACTTCCGCGATATGGGATACAACGTGGCGATCATGGCCGACTCCACTAGCCGTTGGGCCGAGGCCCTCAGGGAGCTCTCGGGGCGGCTCGAGGAGATGCCCGCCGAGGAGGGCTATCCATCGTACCTCTCGTCAAGGCTTGGCGAGTTCTACGAGCGGGCGGGAAGGGTCAAGGCCCTCAATGAACAGCTGGGCTCAGTCACTCTCATCGGTGCAGTCTCCCCCCCTGGTGGCGACTTCTCGGAGCCGGTAACAGTGCACACCAAGCGGTTCGTCAGGACCTTCTGGGCCCTTGACAGCGCCCTCGCGAGCATGAGGCACTACCCTGCCATCAACTGGCTCACCAGCTACTCTGAGTATACCGATTATGTCGAGAACTGGTGGAACGCCTTGACTAACGGGCTGTGGCGCCAGAGCACGATCAAGGCAATGGACGTCCTGAAGAGGGAGGACGACCTCAAGGAGGTGATCAGGCTGGTGGGATCCGAGTCGCTGCCTGAGAACGAGAAGCTCGTGATGGAGGTCGCCAGGATGCTCAGGGAGGGCTTCCTGCAGCAGAATGCTTACGACCCTATAGACACCTACTCCTCGCCTGAGAAGCAGTTCAAGCTGCTCACGGCGATACTCTCGTTCTACGAAAATTCCACTAAGGCCGTATCTAAGGGCGTGCCCGTCTCGCGGATCATGGCGCTGCCCTCGCTCGCGGACATCTTCAAGCTCAGGATGTCCGTCCCGGGTGACAAGATCGACCTCATTGACAAGACTATCAACAAAATTAACTCCGACCTCAGCTCATTGGAGGGTAAATCCTGATGACCGACTCAATAGAATACCGTGGAGTGCACAAAATCAGCGGCCCCCTCATATTCGTGGAGGGCATCACGGGCGTTGGATTCAACGAGCTGGCCGAGATCAGGGGCGATGACGGCGAGACCCGGCGCGGGAGGGTCCTCGAGATATCCTCCGGCGTCGCTGCCGTCGAGGTATTCGAGGGCACAACAGGCCTCTCGACCACATCGACATCCGTGAAGTTCCTTGGCAGGCCGCTCACCATACCCCTCTCGACCGAGATGCTCGGGCGCGTCTTCAACGGCCTGGGCGAACCGGCAGACGGCGGCCCGGTGCCATTCACAGAGGACTACAGGGACGTCAACGGGCTGCCCATGAATCCGTACTCACGGGACTACCCGACGCAGTTCATACAGACCGGCGTCTCGGCGATAGACGGCATGGACACACTCGTCAGGGGGCAGAAGCTGCCAATATTCTCCGGCTCAGGTCTTCCGCACAACCTGCTCGCCACGCAGATCGCAAGGCAGGCTACGATCAGGGGCGAGAAGGAGGGCTTCGCTGTGGTATTCGCCGCGATGGGGATCAAGCACGACGAAGCCGCCTTCTTCAAGAGGAGCTTTGAGGAGTCGGGCGCGCTGAAGAACTCCGCCATATTCCTCAACCTGGCAGACGACCCCGCAGTCGAGCGTCTGGTAACGCCGAGGAGCGCACTCACGCTCGCGGAGTACCTTGCGTTCGAGCAGGACATGCACGTCCTGGTTGTCATAACCGACATGACAAACTACGCGGAGGCGTTGAGGGAGATCAGCGCGGCAAGGGAGGAGGTGCCCAGCAGGAAGGGCTACCCCGGATACATGTACAGCGACTTCGCATCCATATACGAGCGCGCGGGGAGGATCAAGGGCAGGAAGGGGAGCATAACGCAGATGCCCGTCCTCACGATGCCCAACGACGATATCACCCACCCCATCCCTGACCTCACCGGATACATCACCGAGGGCCAGATCGTGGTCGACAGGGACCTCCACAGGCGGGGCATATACCCTCCGGTCAACATCCTGCCGAGCCTCTCCAGGCTCATGAAGGACGGCATCGGCAAGGGCAAGACAAGGGAAGACCACGGCCAGGTGACGAGCCAGCTCTACTCGGCCTACTCCAAGGCGCAGGAGCTCCGGTCGCTCAGCGCCATCATAGGCGAGGAGGGCATGACCGACAAGGACCGGGACTACCTCAAGTTCGGGGAGGCATACGAGCAGCGCTTCCTCAGGCAGAAGTTCGACGAGAACCGGACCCTCGAGACGACCCTTGATCTGGCGTGGCAGATGCTCTCTGTTCTGCCCGAGTCCGAGTTGTCAAGGATATCTGACAAATACGTGAAGGCATACTACAAGAGATCATGATGGTTGCGGAGTGAATCCCCTTGTCTACGAAAGCCGCCCCCTCGAAGATGAACCTCATACGCTTCAGGAGGACCCTCTCCTTCCTCAGGCGGGCGCATGACCTGCTGGAGGAGAAGCGGGACATCCTGCTGCTGGAGGTCAGCAGGCGCCTCGGGGAGGCGACAAAGGTCAGGGGGGAGCTCAACGCCGTACTGAAGAGCGCCTACGCATCGCAAGATGCCGCGGCCACCGCGGTGGGGACCGACGAGCTGAAAAAGATATCCGAGTCTCCAATCGCGACTTTTCAGGTCAACGCCTCAAACAAGAAGATAATGGGCGTGACAACCTTAGCGCTTGAACTGACGGATCTTAAGCGGTCCCTCACATACAGCATATCTCGACCGACCGTCCTCATAGACGACGCCGCCGAGAAGTTCCTCGAAGCGATACCCGTGATCGTCAGAGTAGCCGAGCTCGAGAGCACCCTCATCAATCTGGTCGAGGAGGTCAAGAGGACGCAGAGGCGCATAAACGCGCTCGAGCAGTTTCTGATACCCCGGTACGAAGAGACTGTCCTGCTGATAGCGGGCATCCTCGAGGAGAGGGACAGGGAGGAGTTCGTCAGGGTCAAGAAGGTAAAATCCTTGATAGAGAAACGAGCACAAAGGTGACCTAGATGAGCGAAGTCATAACATCCGAAGCAAAAAAATCATACGACTCTGCAAGGGCGAAGATAAGCGAGCGCGCATCGTCTTCAAAATCCGAAGTAATATCAAGGATAAACCTAATTAAGAATGAAATCTATAAAGGAATAAATTCAATTAACGAGAGGTAAATGCAATGAAACTCAATATTCCATGCAAAATTAACAACAAAGGCTTGTTCGTCGCAGCCATGCTGATTGTGCCCATCCTGTTGATATTCTCTGCAGTTTCGTTGGTCTCTGGCGCAGTACAGACACCCAGCGCCGTTGTGAACGCAACTGCTGAAGGCGTCGACACCTCGCTATATGCAATCGCGGCCGGATTCGCGGTCGGCTTGGCATGCCTCGGCGCAGGCATAGCCTTAGGAAAGGCCGGCTCCGCGGCGATCGCATCTCTGGCAGAGAAGCCCGAGACCTTCTTCAAGGCATTCCTCGTGGTTACTCTGTGCGAGGCAGTTGCGATCTACGGCCTGATCATCTCAATCCTGCTCTGGCTGAAGCTGTGACCCTGGGTGCGATCTGATGCTACGCCCGGTAGGAATGTCGCACGCTTCCGTCATTTTTCTAAAGTCTGACGTTGAGGAAGCGATGAGCACTCTTAATTCCTACGGGGCGTTCCATCTCTCCCTAAAGGAGATCGAGGGGCAGAACCCCTCACAACTGATCGAGAGGGCACAGGACCTCGGCAACAGGGTGAAGGATCTCTTAGGCAGGGCAGCATCGATACTCGGGGACTCCCCTTCAGATGCAGGGCGCGGCGCTCCAGTCGTCTCTCAGGAGTGGGGTGCACTCTTCGACCAGATCGACTCGGAGCTTGGCCCATATGAAAAGGAGGTCCGGTCCATCGAATCGGTCGTCAGCCGCCAGCACCAATCGCAGTCGGCGCTCCAGGCATGGAAATCCATCTCCGCAGAGTTGGATGGGATATCCGGCCTAGACTCTCTCCCCGAGTTCAGGAGGCTGAAGCTCCTCTTCCTTGCTCCCAAGGGCGCCTTGGAGGCGAAGGTAGAACCTGAGCTCCCCAAGGAGGCGCTTCTGGTGCACCGGTTTGCGGCCGTGCCGGTCTTCCTTGTGGCGTGCAGGAGCGGGGACGAGGCGGAGGTGCTCCACGCCGCAGAGGAGTCCGAATTCAAGCAGCTCGACAGAATTGATGGCATGCCAAGCAGGCTAGGCGAGCTCGCGCAGTTCCTGTCCAAGTTCGAGTCCGATCTGCAGTCCGAGTCAGTGCGGAATGAGGCGTCGATAAAGTCGCTGCGCCGCATAAAGCCTAGGATAGACTATTTCTCAACCGTACTCTCAGACGCAAACGCCGTCCTTGACATCAAGAACAGGTCTGCGATCGAGAAGAACTGGGCTATGATCGAGGGGTTCGTGCCGACCAAGAAGGTCGAGCCGCTCAACAGGGCGCTCTCGGAGAGCCTCGGCGGGCGGTTCATACCATTCATCAAGGTCGAGAGGGACGCGCCGCAGACGCCGGTGACCTATCACTACCCCAAATTCCTCAGGATCTTCGACTCGATAACAAACCTATACGGGACGCCATCCTACAACGAGATAAACCCGACGCCCATACTCGCGGTGACCTTCCCGCTCTTCTTCGGCCTCATGTTTGGGGACCTGGGGCACGGGCTAGCCCTGGCCGCCATCGGCGCATTCATGTACAAGAGAGTGAAGTCGATGAGGGGCATCGGGCACGTCCTCATGATCGCGGGGCTTGCGGGCGCGCTCGTAGGCGGTCTATTGTATGGCGAGGTCTTCGGAAAGGCGATCTCCAACTATCTGCCCTACCATGCGCCCCTCCACATCCCGGAGGGCGAGGCCGAGTTTCTGTCGTACCTGATGCAGATCATCAAGCTGACCCTCTTCATAGGCATAGGCCAGATCTCTCTGGGGCTGGGCCTATCCATAGCGAACAACTTCATCCAGCGTAAGTGGGCCGAGGCGTTCCTCGTGAGGGTCCCCAAGCTTCTGTTCTACTTCGCCCTCATGTATGTCGTCTTCACAACCCGCCTGGAGATCATGACGTGGTTCGACGGGCCTATCTACCTCATTCTGGCGCCCGTCCTCTTCCTGCTGCTCGCCTCGCCGATTTACGCCATGGTCAAGCATGGGAGGCGCGAGGGGCTGGGCCATCTGGGCGAGATGGGGTTCGACCTCTTCGAGACCGCAATCGCATTCACGTCAAATACCGTCTCTTATCTCCGAATCTTCGCAATGGTAATCGCACACATCGAGCTCATGGCAGTCTTCTACAGCCTCGCGGCGATGACTGCCGGCGCGCAGTTCGGCTTCCTCTTCTCGGGGCTTCTCATCGTGGCCGGCAACATCTTCGTCGTGCTGCTTGAGGGAATTTTGGCGCTTGCTCAGGACCTGAGGCTGCACTTCTACGAGTGGTTCAGCAAGTTCTACCAGGACAGCGGGGTCCGGTTCTCGCCGTTCAGGCTCGCGCTGGGCGTGCCGGTCTCAAAGAAGGCTGCCCAGTGAGCCACTAAGGGCTCATGTGCAGCTAAAAATTCCTAAAAATCTGACCAGATCAAATCAGGTAGCTCTGGACCAGGCTCTTCTGGTCCACGCCGCGCTCGATGGCATTCGCAACCCTGATGAGGTTGCCGACCTCGTTGGACTTCAGCTCCAGGTATCCGAGGATCGCGCCGATCTCCCCGTAACCTTTGTAGTAAGCCCTCTGCAGCTGTGCTGCTATCCTCTTCTCGTACTCCCTCTCGAGCTCCCTGGGCGTCTCTGCCTTGGGGACTCCTTTGCCCTCCAGATATGCGAATGCCTTGGCTTGGGTGCCTGCCTTGAGCGCCTCCACGAGTTCCGCCCTCCTGAGCGCCCCCTCTTTCACCAGGAGCACCTCCTCAATGGCCTTGGGATCTATGCCGTTCTTCAGCCCCCTCAGAATCGTGACGACGTTGTAGAGGTCGACCTTGAGCCTCAGGTAACCCAGAAGCGGCTCCCCCTCCCCCTTCATCCCCTCAAGGAAAGTTGCCAGCTTAATGAGCCTGCACCTTACGAATACCGACTCGATAAGCGCAGGGACCGGATGCTTCGCATACAGTTTCTCGGCGGCCTCCGCCTCCTCGCCGTACCCCATCCTCTTCAGCGCCTTGAGCGCATCCTGCTTGCCCTGCTTCTTCAGCGGAGTCTTCACCTGGGCCTCGCCTATTACCCCCAAGTGCCACTTCAGAAGCTCCACCGCCTCTCCCTCCTGCGCCTGCCTCTTGATCAGCGTGAAGAAGTCTGCCGCCTCCGGGGTGACCTTCGCGAACTCGTCAACCTCCTTGAAGAAGCCCTCCTTCAGGACCGCCTCATACTCCACGAGGTCCGCAGACGCATTGGCTAGGTCGGGGTAGTTTGGCTTGATCCGGTTGATCACGTCCTTCAGTTCCTTCTGCGAAGCCAGCTCCATAATCTGCTGCTCTGTCAGGAGCTTCCCCTTACGCCCCGACGCCTTGACGGCAGCATACGTGAAGTCCGGCATTCTGCCTACTCCTCCTCGGTCGAGCCCATGCTGCTCGCAGTTGCCTTGACCACGTCGTCGACGCACGAGTCGAAGTTCTTCTTCGCCTTCGCCTCTGCATCGGCAGCCCTGTCTCTGCCATCCTTCATTATCTTCGAGGCCTCCTCCTTCGCTTCCGCCACCTTCTTTGAGAGCATGGCCTCTCCCGCCGCCTTGGCCTTTGAGCTCAGGTCAGACTCTATCTTACGGCTCTCGGCCTCTGCAGCCTTGACCAGCTCCGCTGCCTTCTCCTTCCCTTCAGCCTCGATGCCATCCGCCGCAATCTCCGCCTCTTTCAAAGCCTTCAATACTTTGTCCATGTCAATACCTTCTTGCTGAAACTATATACCCCGTATGGCCTACCATCACCATATCGGGCCTCGTCTCATTATACTTTACCTTGTAAGTCCTCATTATGAGCTCAAGCGCCTTCACATTGACGAAGCCTGCCGCGTTCAGCGCCTCGACAGTCTTCTCGACTTGGTTGATCGTCGGGCTGAAGCTGACGACCCTGCCGCCCATCCTCAGTGCCCCCTTGACCTTATCGATGATCATCCACGGCGTCGCCATGTCAAGGACAACCGCATCGACCTCCGTCTCGTCGATCCCCGTGGTGATGTCCTTCAGCTTCATCTCCACATACGGTGTGAGCCTAAGCTTCTCGAGGTTCTTCCGCGCATTCGCCTGGAATTCCTCCCTCACCTCATATGTATAGACCCTGCCTGTCGGTGCGACATGGGTTGCCAGGTAGCTGGTAAGCGCCCCGCTGCCGGTCCCGCACTCGACCACCCTCGACCCTGGCTTGACATTTGCCAGCATGGTTATCAGCGCGGTGTCCTTCGGATAGATTACCTGCGTCCTCCTCATTATCCTCTCGAGGTGGTCCAGGTAGTCCGAGGGGATCACCCTGAGCGTTGACCCGAGGGTCGTCCTCACCTCCGTCCCGTAGGGCTTTCCAATCAGCCCTTCAAGGTCGACCAGGCCCCTGTGGGTGTGGAACTTCTTCCCCCCCTCTATCCTGACTAGCCAGCTCTTCTTCTCGTTGACGTAGAGGATCGCCTCGTCGCCCTCCGCAATGAGCTTGGGGTCGCCGGACATAATGGTTTGCCGTATTCGATTTCGACGCTCTCAGATATTAAATGTATTGGTGGGCGTCCCTGACCCGCACGGGCGGCAGCTGCCGTCTGCACTGCCTTATGCGCCTCCCTGCCGCCCCGATTCCTCTCTGCCTGCGTCTAAATGAAAATCGAAAATGCTTACCAAACGACTGCGGATAATATGTTTTTTATAGTATTATTGTATTACATTCACACATTGGGGAAAATCGCCTTGTCGGCTCGGATGAAGATACGCGTCTCTGGCACCGTGCAGGGGGTCGGGTTCAGGTACTTCGCCTTCAGAACTGCCCGCAGGCTCTCGCTTGGCGGCTACGTCAAGAACAAGTCCGACGGCAGCGTGGAAGTGGTCGCAGAGGGAGACAAGACAAAGCTGCTTAATCTGGTGGAGGAGCTGAGGATAGGCCCCCCCGGTTCATGCGTTGAGAACCTTGGCCTGGAATGGGAGGATCCCAAGAACGAATTCGACACCTTCAGGATCTTGAGGTGATACCTTCTCTGCACTCTTTTTTCGTAATGGCATATGCGTTTTTACTATTTTTAATAAAACTAGGCTCCTTCAATTTGTTAATTGTTCGATTCCATAACTTTAACTGTTAAGCTTAGCTTGCAGTATAACCTTCCTATATAAGAAAAACATATATGGGGTCCCTTTTTACGCACTATTGATGCTTATGCCCGCAGAATTACTGAGCAATCCTGTGGCAATCTTCCTCATCTCTTTAGTGGTTGCCAGCTTGGTATATCTGCTCGGTCGCTCGAAGAGCGTACCGCACCCCGACAAGGCCGCGCCGTATGCCTGCGGCGAGAGCGTGGCTGCGGAGCGCGAGCCGGTCAGCATACACATCTTCGAATTCGCAGCGGTATTCCTAGTCTTCGACGTGATCGCCATTATGTTGGTCTTTGCCTTCGATACCGCTTACCCCATACTCCCAGTCGCATACGTGGCGCTGGCCGCGGTCGCCCTCTACTCCCTCCCTGTATTCAGGAGGCGGCGCTGATGGGCCTCCGCAACTGGGCGCTAAGGAAGAGCCCTTGGATACTGCACTTCAACACGGGCTCCTGCAACGGCTGCGACATCGAGCTGGTCGCAACGCTCACCCCTCGATATGACATCGAGCGCTTCGGGATGTACCTGCGCGGCAGCCCAAGGCACGCCGACATCCTGCTCGTGACCGGGCCCGTGACCAGGCAGGTCAGGGACCGCATCGTGAGGATATACAACCAGATGCCGTTCCCGAAGTCGGTCGTCGCGATCGGAAGCTGCTGCATGAGCGGCGGCGTATTCTCCAACTGCGGGAAGGGGCCCTGCTACAACGTGTATGCGGGGCTCGACCAGCTGATCCCTGTTAATGCATACATCCCCGGCTGCCCACCCAAGCCGGAGGCAATAATCGACGGGGTGGCAAAGCTTCTTGAGAGCATGAAGGCAACGAAGAGGAAGGAGGGCACACCCGATGAGCCGGCTCAGTGATGATGAAATACTCGCCATGCTCGCCCAGAGCAAGGCGATACTGGACCTCAAGGTCACCTCGCCGAGGCGCATTCTGGCGGTCGCCATGCCAGAGTGCTATAGGCGCGCAGTGGAGGCGATCGTCGGGATCGGCATCAGCCACGTCGTCGCGCTCACCGCGATCGACACGGAATCGGGCTTCGAGCTGCAGCTCCAGCTTGGCAGGGGCACGATCGTATCCCTGAAGGTAATTCTCCCCGCCGAGAGCCCCGAGCTGGCGACGGTGGCGGACCTGCTGCCCGGCGCGTCGGTCCACGAGCGCGAGGTCCACGACATCATGGGCATCAGCTTCAAGAACAGCCCGGACCAGTCGAGGCTGATACTGCCGGACGACTGGCCCGCAGGCGTCTATCCGCTCAGGAAGAGCTTCACCCCAACGGTGCCAGTTCCTGCCAAGGAGGTCAAGCAATGAGCTCCTACGAGCGCCTCTTCGACATCCCGATCGGCCCCCAGCACCCCGCGCTGAAGGAGCCTGTCCTCCTGAACCTCAAGGTCGACGGGGAGCATGTCGTCGATGTGGGGGTCGACATCAGCTACAACCACCGCGGCATGGAGAAGGCGGCCGAATATAGGACTTACGTGCAGAACCTCTACCTGATAGAGCGCGTCTGCGGCATATGCAACATCGCGCACACCCTGTCGTTCGGCACGGCGATCGAGGGCCTGCATGGAAAGCCCGCGCCCGAGCGGGCGAAGGTCCTCAGGGTCCTCGCGGAGGAGCTGGAGCGGATACAGAGCCATCTCCTATGGCTCGGCATCGCCGCCCACGAGATCGGCTTCGACACCCTCTTCATGTACGTCTGGCTAGACAGGGAGATCTCGCTCGACATTATGGAGGCGTTCGCCGGCAACAGGATAACCTCCTCATACATATCGATCGGCGGCGTCAAGCGCGACATGACGCCAGAGATCGCCGGGAAGATGCTGAAGGGCATGGACAAGCTCGAGGGGCGGATGGCATACTACCGGAAGGCGATCTCGGAGGAGCGTACCGTGCTGAAGCGGACGCAGGGCGTGGGCCTGCTCGGCGCGGCAGACGTCGCCTCTCTCTCGGCAGTGGGCCCCTTTGCCAGGGCATCCGGCGTCGCAGTGGACGTCCGCGCGGACGACCCGTACGCCGCGCACGAGCTCGTCCCGATAAAGGTCGTGACGGGCGACGGCTGCGACGTCTTCACGAGGATTATGGTGAGGATAGACGAGGTCGTGGAGTCCATAAACGCGATAAGGTTCTGCCTCGGCCACCTCCCGTCAGGGCCGATCCTGCAGCGCCTCCCCAGGCGGGTCCCGGCGGGAGACTTCCTCTCGAGGGTGGAGGCGCCCAGGGGCGAGCTGACCCACTTCGTCAGGTCCGACGGGAGCGACAAGCCGTACCGATACAAGATCAAGACGCCTACCTTCTCCAACATACCGTCGCTGGCTAAGATGCTCAAGTCCACCGGCAGGTATGTCGTGAACATAGCGGACGTGCCTGTGATACTCGCATCGATAGACCCGTGCTTCAGCTGCACTGCGAGGTTCGAGAGGATCGGATGATATGGGGGCATCGCTATGGATTGGGCTTTGGGTCTCGTCTCGCTTTTGGTCTTTCCGGGCTTCGCTCTGATGATAGCCCTCTCCTTCCTCTACGAATGGTATGACCGGAAGCTCTACGCCGGGATACAGATGAGGAGGGGGCCGCTCTACACCGGACCAATGGGGATCCTGCAGCCCTTCGCTGACTTCATCAAGCTGATGTCCAAGGAGGACCTCACCCCAAGGCACGCCGACAGGAGGGTGTTCAACTCCGTCCCGGTGATCATGGTGGCCCTCATGCTGACTGCCCTTACGATGATCCCCGTCACCGGGGCATCGGGCCTGCTCTCATTCAGCGGCGACATAGTCTTCGCGATAGTCGCCATGACGTTCTTCTGCGTCCTCGTATTCCTTGCGGGATTCTCCTCGATGAGCAGGTACTCCATCATCGGGGCCGAGAGGGCTGTCCTGCAGCTCCTCGGGTTCGAGATCCCTCTGATGCTCTCTATGGTCGGGGCCTGCATATTCAGCGGGTCCGTCACGATCTCGGGCATAGTTGCCCAGCAGTCCGGTCTGTGGAACCTGATCGGCCCCCCGCTGCTCGGTTTCGCCATCTTCCTCATAGCGGCGCAGGCCGAGCTCGAGAGGGTCCCCTTCGACATGCCTGAGGCCGAGCAGGAGATCGTCGCCGGCTGGCTCACCGAGTACTCCGGCAGGAAGCTCGCGCTCATACGGCTCGCCCGGAACCTCGAGCTCATCTTCATTGCAGGCCTCGCCGCGGCGCTCTACCTCGGCGGCCCGCTGGGGCCGTCTACCGACGCGCTCGCGCCCGTCCTCTTTCCTTTGTACTTCATCGCCAAGACCCTCTTCGTCATACTCCTCCTTGCCTTCATGAAGAGCATATTCGCGCGCGTCAGGATAGACCAGATGGTCTCATTCGCTTGGAGGTACCTGATCCCGCTCTCGCTGGTCCAGATCATGATCACCCTGATTTGGAGGGCGCTCTGATGTCGATCTATCGCGAGGCGTACCGCAGCCTCTTCGGCAAGAAGGCTACGCTGGGATACCCGTACCGCGACAGGGAGATGGTCCATCTGCCCGACGGATTCAGGGGCAGGATGGCACTCAAGCGGGAGGCCTGCATCGGGTGCACGATCTGCGAGAAGGACTGCCCGAGCACCGCGATAACCATAATCGTCGACCAGAAGGGGAAGCGCCCTGTCTTTTACCTCGACAAGTGCATGTTCTGCGGGCAGTGCCAGGAGAGCTGCCCGACGAAGGCGATATCCTTCACGAAGGAGTTCGAGAACGCCGCCCTCAGCAGGGGCGTCATGGAGGTCCGCTGACATGCGCGCCAACCTCTTCCCGCCATGCAGGAGGCTTCCGGCATGACCGACGCCGTCAGCCTGACCGTAGCGGTGCTCATCGTCGCATTCGCGATCATGGCCGTTGAGATGCGCGACCTCGTCAGGATGGCCATTGCCTTCTCGATGATGAGCATAATGGTCGCCATCGCATTCTACGTGATGTGCTCGCCATATGTCTCCGCATTCCAGCTTGCGGTGAACGCGGGGGCGGTAACAGTGCTATTCCTTGCCCTGCTCCATGTGATCAAGAAGAGGAGGCTCGATTGACATGCGCAGGCTCGCCTTCAACATCGCAGTGATGGCTTCGCTGGCGCTGATAGCAGCCTTCTGCGCGTACGCGTTCCCATCAATCTTCTCGCTGGGCGGCCAATACTCCGGCGGCTCGTTCGAGTCGAGCCCGGGCTTCCTCTGGGACTACAGGGGCATCGATGTGATGGCGCAGGCCTTCATAGTCCTTGCCGCGACCGTCGCCATCTCCTCGATATTCAGGGAGCGCCAGAAACCCGGCTCCAGCGAGCGCAGCGTGGAGGAGGGCTCACCCGAGGAGATCCCGCCGGGAGAGGAGGATGAACTCTGATGGCCGAGGCGTTCACCGCAGCCGCGCTCGCCCTCTTCCTGGTCGGGATGTACTGCATCATCCGGAAGAGGAACCTGATCAAGATCGTGGTAGGCATCGAGATAATGACCGCCGCGGTCAACCTCAACTTCATCTCCATGGCATGGAACGGCGAGGTCGCGGACCCTCTGGCGGCCTCGATCGTGCTCATCAGCATCGCAATAGCCGCGGCCATCGCCGCATTTGCTCTCTCCCTAATAATCAAGGCGTTCAAGCACACCGGTAGCGTGGACTCCAGGAAGCTGCGGAGGCTCAGGTGGTAACCATGTCCCTCATTGAGCCGCTCCTCTATCCGCTCATCGGCGCTGTGGCGATAATAGCCATCTCCTCCCTCGTAAGGGGGAAGGAGTTCCTGTACTGCCTCATAGCGGTGGCATCGCTCGTGGCATCCCTTGCAGGGCTGCTGCAGCTGTACCCCGCACTGCCCGCCTCCTTCACGCTCGACGGCTTCCTGCCACCCTACGGCGCGCAGCTATACCTCGACTCGTTCGGGGAATTCATGGCGCTGCTCTTCGTGGCGCTCGGCATATTCGCCGCCGCATACTCCTTCAAGTACATGGCCGATGAGGATGGCCTCGAGAAGTACTATGCGCTCATGCTCTTCATGGTTGCCGGCCTGATGGGCGTGGCCCTAGCCGGGGACCTCTTCACGCTCTTCGTCTTCTGGGAGCTCATGTGCATTGCATCGTATGCGCTGGTCTCCTTCAGGAACTACAGGTGGGAGCCAGTCGAGGCCGGCTTCAAGTACCTCGTCATGAGCACCATCGGATCGCTCGCGGCGCTCTACGGCATGTCATTCCTCTACGGCATCACTGGGACCCTCAACATCGCGGCGCTGATCAGCCTCATGCCCGCCGCTGCAACCAACGAGGGCTACTTCGCGCTCGCGCTCATATTCGCCGGCTTCGGGGTCACCTCGGCCATGGTCCCATTCCACACGTGGCTCCCCGATGCCCACCCTGCCGCCCCCAGCCCGGTGAGCGCGCTCCTCTCCGGCGTCGTGATAAAGGCCGGGATCTATGCGATCTTCCGGATAATGTTCACGGTATTCACGCCGGCATCGTACGACTTTGGGATACTGCTTATCATCTTCGGCGCCCTCACGCTCACGATAGGGAACCTGATGGTCCTGCCCCAGAGGGACATCAAGCGCTTCCTCGCCTTCAGCAGCATCGCCAACGTGGGGCTCATACTCCTCGCGGGGGGCATTGCCGCATACGTGCTGCATTCGTACGCGCCGCCGGTATCCGCGACGGTCGCGGCGCTCGCCCTCTCTGGGGCGGCGTTCCATATCCTCAACCACGCCGTCGGAAAGGGCCTCCTCTTCCTCGCCTCGGGCTGCCTGATACACTCGACCGGCTCGAGGGACATCTCTGAGCTTGAGGGAATTGCTAGGCGCATGCCGTGGTCCGGCGGCGCGATGTCCGTGGGGCTGCTTAACCTCGGCGGCGTCCCCCCGCTCGGCGGCTTCTGGAGCAAGCTCCTCATCATAATGGCGCCTGCAGCGCTCCTTCAGGACCCCCTGATGGCGGTCTGCGTCGCCGTCATCCTCCTGAACAGCCTGCTCGCCGCGGGCTACTACATCTGGCTCACGCAGCGGCTTGCGTTCAAGGAGGCGCCGGCCAAGCCGGTCAGGGAGGCCCCTGTCCAGATGCTCCTGCCTGTCGTGCTTCTCGCACTTGCATGCGTGGCCATAACGATGCTCCTGCCGTCCGTGATCGGCTTCATCAGCTCATCAATCCTTCCCTTGCTCGGGTGATTCCATATGGTCGAGACCATCCCGTCTGCACTGCTCCCTGCGATCCTCTGCTGGACAATCCCCATAGCTGGCGCCTTCGCCAGCCTGGGGCTCTCGAAGGCTGGGGCGCGCGCCAGGGACTACGGAGCCGTGCTGGCGTCGGTGCTGACCGCCCTCTCCGCGGTCTCGCTCTTGCCGCTCCTCTGGGGCGAGGGGCTCCCCATTGACTTGAGGTTCGACTGGGTCTCCCTGCCGTTCTCAGAGGCGCCGCTCTCGCTCGGTGCCGGGTTCCTGATAGACCCGCTGAGCATCATCCTCTGCAACGTGGTGGCAATCATCAGCTGCCTGATCATGGTCTACTCCCTGAAGTACATGGAGGGCGACCCGTCCCTCACGAGATACTGGTTCTTCATGAACCTCTTCATCGGCAACATGCTCCTGCTCGTCCTCTCTGACAACTTCGTGCAGATGCTCTTCGGGTGGGAGGGCGTCGGCCTCTGCAGCTACGCACTAATCGGCTTCTGGTACAGGGACTCGAAGGAGGACTGGCTGAAGTGTTGGGTGGGCGAGGGCAAGGAGTCCTATCCCCCGTCCCACAGCGGCATGAAGGCGTTCATGATGACCCGGTTCGGCGACGTCCTGATGCTGGTCGGCGTCTTCCTGCTCATAGTCGCGCTCGGCACTGCCAACTTCCTCGAGCTGCAGCAGGGAGTGGCCTCGATCGCCGGGCCCTACAAGTTCCTGCTCCTGCCTGCCGCCCTGCTCATATTCGGCGGAGCCGTCGGCAAGTCCGCGCAGCTCCCGCTGATGGAATGGCTCCCCGACGCCATGGCCGGCCCGACCACCGTCAGCGCGCTCATACACGCCGCCACGATGGTCAAGGCAGGCGTCTACCTCGTTGCCAGGGTCTTCCCGATATTCTACATCGCGCTCGTCGCGGACCCCGAGCTCATAGCCTTCTTCCAGGTCGTTGCTTGGGTCGGAGCCCTGACCGCATTCGTCGCGGCCACGCAGGCCATGGTCTCGACCGAGCTCAAGAAAGTGCTCGCATACTCGACCGTCAGCCAGATAGGGTACATGATGCTCGGCATCGGCGTGGCCGGGACCGTCGCAGAGTTCTACTTGGGATACGCGGGCGGCGTGATGCACCTGATGAGCCACGCCGTCTTCAAGGCCGCCCTCTTCCTCACCGCCGGCGCAGTGATCCATGCCGTCGGGTCGAGGTTCATGTACCACATGGGCGGGCTCAGGAGGAAGATGCCGCTGACGTATGC
>MAGS01000019.1:41670-51184 GCA_001717005.1 Candidatus Methanomethylicus mesodigestus
GGCGCCCTGCCGGCCCGGGCGCCTCTCGGCCTGCCGTTCTGCATGGTCGGGACCGGCATCAACCTGCGGCTTGCCCTCGAAAAGTATTTTATATTCTTGAAGGTTAGCATAGTTCAGCTTGGTGTTGCTGATGACCCGGATTACCTCGTCAAAACCATCCTACATTCTTCCGTTCGAATCATTAAAGAAAGGCGATGTTGAGCTGGTAGGCGGCAAGTGCGCCAACCTAGGCGAGCTGACGTCGTTCGGTATGCCCGTCCCTCCGGGATTCGCGATAACCGCAGATGCATACAAGTACCATCTGGCAAAGAACAAGCTCCAAGGCGCAATCGCCAGCGCGCTCGCGGAGATGGATATCGCAGACACCTACTCCCTGGAGGCAGCATCCGCCAAGATCAGGGCAACAATCGAGAACGCCCCCCTGCCCAAGTCTCTGGCGTCAGCCATAGTCGACGCCTACCGGTCGCTGGGGGAGAAGCTCAAGATCAAAGATCCCGTTGTGGCAGTAAGGAGCAGCGCAACCGCCGAGGACCTGCCCGGGGCAAGCTTTGCAGGGCAGCAGGACACCTACCTCTTCGTCTCCGGGGAGAAGGCGCTGCTGAAGTACGTCGCGAAGTGCTTCTCGTCGCTCTACACGCCGAGGGCGATCGTCTACAGGAAGGAGAAGGGCTTCAACGACAGCAAGGTCTACCTGAGCGTGGCCGTGCAGAAGATGGTCAACTCAAAGTCCGCCGGCGTCATGTTCACGCTCGACCCCACCACAGGCAACCGCGCCGTGATCGCGATCGAGGGGACGTGGGGCGTAGGCGAGACGATCGTCCAGGGCCGTGTCAGGCCGGACCAGTGGGTGGTCGAGAAGAAGTCGGTTGCGATCCTCGAGAAGAACATCTCAAAGAAGGAGAACATGGCCGTCAGGGCTCCGGCTGAGGGCGGCGGAGGCTTCCTGAACGAGATCAAGATACCCGATTCCATCAGCGGCTCCCCGTGCATAAGCGATGCGCAGGTCATAGCACTGGCGAAATTCGCAATCGAGATAGAGTCGCACTATGGGATGCCGATGGACATCGAGTGGGCGCTCGACGAGGACGGCCAGACGCTATACATAGTTCAGGCGCGGCCCGAGACCGTCTGGTCAACGAAGGTACAGACAAAGGAGGGTGTAAAATCAATGAGCGGTGAGAAGAAGCGGCTGCTTAGGGGCGTGCCCGCATCGCCGGGGCTGGTTGCGGGCAATGCGCACGTCATCCTCGACGTCTCCTCAATATCCGAGTTCCAGGCCGGGGAGATACTGGTCTCAGAGATGACATCCCCTGACTGGGCTCCTGCCATGCGCAAGGCGAAGGCCATAATCACCAACAGCGGCGGCAGGACATGCCACGCCGCAATCGTCAGCAGGGAGCTGGGCATACCCTGCATAGTGGGCACCGGCGACGCCACAACCGTTCTGAAGAACGGCCAGACGATCACCGTCGACGCTACCCACGGCATGGTCTACGACGGCAACATAATCGGCCCGGAGGAGAAGGCTGCGCCGGTCGCGCCGCTGATCCAGGGCATGACCGGGATGTATCCCGCCTCCGGCACCAAGATATACATGAACCTCGGCGAGCCGGACATGATCGAGAAATACCGCGACCTCCCGTTCGACGGGATAGGGCTCATGCGGATAGAGTTCATAATCTCCGACATAATCGGCGAGCACCCCCTCAACCTCATAGAGGCGCACGAGGAGGAGAAGTTCGTCGACAGGCTGGCCACCGGCATATCGAAGGTCGCCAGAGAGATCAACCCGAGGCCGGTCGTCGTGAGGTTCAGCGACTTCAAGACGAACGAATACAGGCAGCTCAAGGGCGGCGACAAGTTCGAGCCCCGCGAGGCCAACCCGATGATAGGATGGAGGGGCGTCAGCCGGTACATATCCCCGAAGTACGCCCCAGGCTTCAGGCTCGAGTGCCGCGCCATAAAGAGGGTGAGGGACGAGTGGGGCCTCAAGAACGTCTGGGTAATGCTGCCCTTCGTCAGGGCGACATGGGAGGTCGAGCAGTGCCTCGGGCTGATGAAGGAGGAGGGGCTGCAGCGGGACCGCGACTTCAAGGTCTGGCTCATGGCAGAGATCCCCTCGATAGTCTTCATGGCGGACGAGTTCTCCATGCTCTGCGACGGCTTCAGCATAGGGAGCAACGACCTGACGCAGCTCACGCTGGGCGTGGACAGGGACTCTCCGATACTCCCGTCTCAGGACCAGAGGTACTTCGACGAGCGCGACCCGGCGGTGATGAGGGCGATGGTGCACCTCATAAGGGTGGCACACGAGCACGGGGTTACCGTCAGCATATGCGGGCAGGGCCCGAGCGTCTACCCTGAGATGAGCGAGATGCTCGTGAGGGCCGGCATCGACAGTGTCAGCGCAAACCCTGACATGGTCATATGGACCCGGAAGGTCGTCGCCGGGGTGGAGCGCAAGGTCATCATGGAGCGCTTCCTCTCGATGTCCAACAAGAACGGCAAGATGGACTTTTAGTGCATGGCAGGCGGACCGGGTGCCCGCTCCCTGCTTTTTATTTTATTTTATTTTCCTCTCCTCTCCCTGCAACCCGCTCCCTGCGTCCAGCCTCCAGTTGTTCGGCTCGGTTCGGCTCGGCCCAGATCAGTTCATCTGCGTGCTCTCAACGCACCTGCTCCCCGCACTCGACGAACTCGCCGCAGAACCTCCTCAGCTGGGCGAGGCACCTGACCCTACCGGCGCCTCCTGCCCCCGGAATCGCAGACGAGGAGCGCCCTGCCTCCCGCCTCCGCCAAAATAACGTCCGCCTCGTAGAGCGCCATTCCGAGCGCCCTCGCATGGGCCCACCCCCCCTCCGCGCAGGGCCTGTTGGCGGGGTCGATCACAGCCAGACCTGGCATCGCCCCAGCGATCAGCCCAGGCACCTCCGCGATGGACAGGAACGCCCCCACCGACGCCTCGTCCGGCATCCCGCCCTCGAGCGTGTCCAGCCACGCCAGCCCGGCAGTCCCCATTGACAGGTAGAGCGCTTTCCCGCCGCCGCGGGCGAACCCGATGAACGCTTCCTGCGCCATCCGCCTCGCCGCCACCATGTCGCCGAAGAGGGCCGCCATCCTGCGCTGGCCGCTGCACGAATGGGGGCGGGTCCGCGCCTCTGGCCTTGCACCCTCGCCTTCATCATCGCCTGCGCTTGCACCTGCCCCTGCCCCCGCGCCATCGCCCGCATAGGGGCCGCGACGATGCAGTGCCCTGCCTTCGCGCCTGCCCGGGTCACTCCTCGTCGACGTCGACCACTCCCCCCTCCGAGAGCGCCACATAGGTCGACCACTTGGGGTGCTTCGGTGAGTCGATTATGTTCACCCGCGTGCGCCCCTTCGACCTCTCGAGCCACAGCCTGAACGTCGACCCGTGCGCTACCACGTTGCCGCCGACCGGCCTCATGGGCTTGACTCCGGGTATGACCTCCGGCACGTCGAGTATCTGGTTGGTTACCAGCACGATCAGGTCGTGGAGCGTCGCCAGCCTCTGCAGCTGGTGGATGAACGCGTTGAGCCTCTGCTGCCTCGATACGAGGTTCTCTCTGCCCTGGTACTCGTTCCTGAAATGCGCGGTGAGCGAGTCCACTATGAGGACCTTCACGCCCCTCTCCCTGACGTACTCCTGCGCCAGTCTCAGCCCCTCGAACTGGTGGTCCGAGTTGATTGCCCTGAAGCCGAAGACCCTGTCGAGCGCCCTGTCGTCCTCCAGCCCGATGCCCCTCGCGATCTCCTCGAGCCTCTCCGGCTTGAATGTGTCCTCGGTATCTATGTAGAACGCCGCCCCGTCGAGCCCCCCACGGTTGGGCGTGAGCTGGACCGTGAGGCACGCCTGCAGGCAGATCTGGGTCTTCCCGGTGCCGTATGCCCCTATGAGCTCCGTTATGCCCGGCTCGAGGCCGCCGCAGAGGAGCCTGTCGAGGTTCTTGGACCCCGTCGTCAGCCGCGGCATCGACCTCCTCTTCTCCATGTACTCCCTCGCGGAGAGGACCTTCGGGAAGACCGCCTCCCTAGCCCTCCTCGAGACCTCCTCCGCCTTGCCGTCAGAGAGTTCGCTCAGCCCCTCCAGCTCCCTCGCCGAGACCGCAGCCAGGTCCCTCACCGTGGCGATCCCTGCCCTCCTCAGCTTCTCGGCGGTCGCCGAGCCGACGCCGGCGAGATCCTCCAGCTCCGCCGCCCCCTCTTCGAGGACGCTCCCGTCGTCGGTCTCGGTCTCGGCATGGGCATGGGCATGATCCCCTCCCCCTTCGGCGCTCGGCACTCTGCCGGTCCCCCTCTGCTGGGGATGATTACTCCCCACTTCCTCTCTCGCTCTCGCTCTCGCTCTCAATCCCTCTTCCTCTCCGTTTCCATTTACGCCCCTGTCTGCGTTTCCGCCCGCGCCTCCAGCCTTTCCGTCAGAGCCCATCCCTGACCCTCCTTATGCAATCCATGGCCTCGGAGAGCAGCCTCTTGGCGCTGCCGCCCTCGACCACCGGCGACGGGAGGAGCCCCTCCTCCGCCCTCAGTATCTCTGCGAACTCCTCCGGCGAGTAGCTCTCGTCCAGCACGACGGTCTCCCTCCCGTGCTTCCCCCTAAGGAAGGTCGTTCTGCGTATGTTATCTGTGCCCTCGGCTGCGACCTCGACGCCCATAGCGGCGTCGCCCTGCCTGCCTAGGCTCCAGTATATCCTGCCCTCAGACATCTGCTTCACTCTCATCTCCACTACCTCCATTCTCATCGATCTCGGCGAGCGCCCTCTCCCCGGCCTTGGTCAGCCTGTACCAGTACGCCCCCGAGCTGTCCGCCTGCTCGACTATCAGGAAGCGCTTCTGCAGTGCCCTGATGACCCTCCTCAGCGCCACGCCGCTACGCCTGGAGACGGCGTCCACCGGTATCCTCCCGCCCCTGATGAGCCTCAGGACCTCCACGGCGTAGACCAGCGAGCGCCTATCTGCGAAGATGCCCTCGAGCAGCTTTCCGCCCGGGGCGGGCGCCTTCAGGGGCTCCGCCCCCTCGCCGAGGGCCTCCATGTGGGCGTCGACCTCCCCCTCGCCGACGTCGCCGAAGGCGGTCTCGCTGAACTTGAGCAGGGCCGGCACGCACAGGCGCCCGACCGAGGCGGTCGCCGAGACCGAGCCATGCCGCACGCCTGCATGGCGCCCCCCTTCCTTCAGGGGCCCGCCCCCGCAGCATATCACGGCCGTTGCGGAGTCCGCAAGCCAGTCCGGGACCGACTTCGCTGCCGGCGCCCCCATGATCACCAAAGCCCCTCCGCAGCACGCCCTCAGCAGCGCCCCCTCCATCGCAAGGCCGAACTCGCGGGAGGCACCCCTCGGGATGAGCCAGTCTGCCCTCTCCACCGCTATCGCCGTCGCCCCCCATGCCGTCGCCCTCATGAACGCAGCCGCCCCGAGGAGGGCCTTGCCCCTCGGCTCCGGCACGGCCGAGAGGTCGACAGCCCCCGGAAGCCTTAGCCCCGCGCCCGAGCCCGCCCTGATCGCCATCCCTGCCGATCCCGTATCCAGCTCCCACAGGACATGCCTCAGCGCCTCAATCTTGTAGCCCTCCCGGGGGTGCGCCTCTGCCTCTGCCTCCAGCAGCCTGTCCCTTATGCTCCTGAAGCCGGGGCATCCGTCGCCGCCTGCGTGCGCCGCCTCCACCGCCTTCTCCAGGTATATCCTCTCGTCCCTGCTGAGCCCGTAGAACTCCTGCACCGCGAGCGCCGCCACCTTTGCTGCCCCCGCCACGCCTGCCGCGAACGGGCTGAGCGCAGCGTGGCTTCCCACCCTGTGGACCCTCAGCTGCGGCGCGAACCTGACCAGCGGCCTGAAAGCCCCCGTGAAGTCTATTATGAGCGGCACCTCGCCCGCCTCGAGTGCCCTGAGCACTACCTCCCTCATCACCGACAGCCTTTCGCCGTCCCCGCCGGTCACGAGCGCCCTGGACAGGTCGCCGCGCCCGATGACGGGTCGCCCTACTCCTGCTTCTCTTCCTTCAACTCCTGCTCTTTCTGCTCCTGCTCCGCCTTCCCCTTCCCCTACTCCCCCTCCGTCGCCGGAGAGGAACCCTGCCTGCACCGGCCCGCACCTGAAGAGCCCCTCGAGCGAAGCCTCCCTGCTCAACGCCCGCTCAGCTCTCCTGCCGCCACCGATGCGGCTATCCTCTCGCCCCTCAGCGCCTCCGCCCTCAGGGTAGGCGCCAGCCCCTCTATCATGCGGCAGGCAGTCGAGACCCGCTCGGCTGCCTCGATGCCCCTGGACCTGATGTCTACCGGCGCTGCACCATTGCCGCCGCAGTCCGCCTTGAATACTATTGTGCCCTCCGTTGCGCCTTGGTCGTCTGCCCCCCTGTAGCTCAGCGATACGCATACCTCTCCCGATGCCGCCCTCAGGTACCTCAGCGCCTCAGCAACGGCCAGCCGGCAGTTCTCGGGCGAGCACGAGCTGTCAGAGACCCTGATCGCCGACACCAGCCTGCAGCCTGATCCGGAGCGGGTCGCTATGAACGGGGCAAGGCTCGACACCGTGTAGCATCTGCAGTCGAGAATGCGCTCCTCCATGCCCGCGCAGCCGCGGATCCTCCACATGAAGATCGCGTCCGACAGCCCAACCCTCCTCATGGCCGCGCTGAGCACCCCCCTCGCCCTGCCGAGCAGCCCCGCCCTCCAAGCTAGGTATGCCCCGGCAAGGGCGGCGGTCCACGGCACGGCGACGACGATCGCCGCCACGACGAGCCACTTCAGGAGCGGGCTTACCTTGGCCATCTGGCACTCGCCGAGCCCACCTCGCCCCGGGCTGATTTAAGGAATTTTGAGACGGCCGCCGAATCGGTCCGCGCAGAAACGCCGAATCTGCCGCGGCCGGACCCTGCCCGCCGGGGCTGCAGGCCTGCCTTCAGCAGTGCTTAAAAAACGGTGGATACACAGTAGCTCTGTGGTTCGAGATGACCGGCGATAGCAGGGAGATAATGGAGGCGCTGGGCGACCGCACGCGCTTCTCCATTGTCGAGGCCCTCTCACGGAAGCCGATGACTGGCGATGAGCTCGCCGAGTCGGTGCAGAGGGCGCGGAGCACCGTGGAGTCCCACCTCTCCGTTCTGCTGAGGCTCAACCTGGTGACTAGGCGCCTCGAGGACCGGACATACTACTACGCTGCGACCCCCATCGCGAGGCAGTACGCCGGAATCGCAGCGCGCGGTGCTGAAGCGACGCCCGCATCTCCGGCGACGGCGATGGCTGCCGATTCCGATGCTGATGGCGATACGGCAAACAAGACAAAGGCGGGCGCCGTAGCCGTATCCCCTGTCCCGGACCCATTCACGCGCTCATTCCGGTCCAGGACCCGCCTCATCTCCATCGCCGCGGCGGCAGCCATTGGAGCGATCTGGCCGCCCTTGAACGCGCTCTTCTCGGTCTACATCCTGATGCCCGCCATAACGCTGGGCGTGCTCGCGGCAGTGCTCCAGCGCGACATGAAGGGCGCTCTCAACATGGCGATAATCGCCTCGTTCTTCACTTCAGTGGCCTCCTACTTCGTGCTTGAGGGCGCCACCCTCATGACAATCGGCATACTCTTCTTCGCGGTTCTTGCGATCATGGCCGCCGGAGGACTTGCGGCGTTCTTGGTCACCCGCATGCTGATGAGGCGCATGAATCCGCATGCCAAAAAATGATGCCGAGCGAACCGCCGGATGCGAGCTGCCGCCCCTCCCAACCGATAAATACGGAATGCGCGATATCTTAATGCGTGGTCTGCCATGTCCTTCTCTAAGACGCTAGAAAGCATGACAAAGGAGGAGCTGATCAGGTATGCCGAGCTCCTGTCAAAGAATTTCATGAGCCTAGATGGATACTGGTTCCTTGGGCTTGAGGAGAAGTACGGGCTGGAAGCCGCGATCGAGCACGACAAGGATGCTTGGTCCAAGTTCGCGGTTACCGAGGCGAGGCGCCTGAAGGAGTTCCTCGGAATACGGGACGGCACGATCGACGACCTCCAGAGGGCAATGCGCCTGCTGTCGTTCGGCACGACGTCCGGCGTCGAGACCGCGGTAACGAACGGGCGCCTGGTGGTTACCATAACGAACTGCCGCCCGCAGCAGGCGAGGCTGAAGGCCGGCCGGGGCGAGTTCCCGTGCAAGCCTGTCGGGATCGCGCACCTCTCGGCATTCGCGAGGGAGATCAACCCTGCTTTCAAGGCCAGGTGCCTGAAGTGCCCGCCTGATCCGCACCCGAAGGAGTACTGGTGCTCCTGGGAATTCTACCTCGAATGATTGTGTGAAGGGGGGCGACACGAAAAAGATGAGGCTTGAGGGAGCACCCCCGTCCCAGCCCCCTAAATGCGCTCCCTTAGGCGAATCCGGCGATCATGAGTCTGGCGCCGGCATCCGACTGCGCAGTCCCGACCGTGTAGACCATCCCGTTCTTGACTGCAATCGCATTGCCGATGCCATTGCGGTCGCCGTCGCCGCCCCATGTAGCAGAGCCGAGGACGCTCCCGCCCTCGTCAAACTTCAGCACAAATGCCTCCCAGCTGCCCGCGCCCGCTGTCTGCGTCGCCCCAGAGACATAAACTGCCTTCCCATCCGTTGCTATGCTGGTCGAGCCGTCGTTGCCCGCCCCTCCCCAGGTCGCGTAACTCTGCAGCTGCAGGCTCGGGTCGAAAGTCGCCAGAAACACCTCCTGCGCCGGGATCCCTTCGTATGCCGCCAGCGTTATCCCCGTCACATAGATCCTGCCGCCGCAGACCGCAACACCCGAGACCGCATCATATGTCATCCCCCAGACGTTCTGCCCAACAAGGTTGCCGTCCGGGTCGTACTTGAGCAGGAATGCGTTGTAATTTCCGGCAGGCAGCATCATCGCGCCGCCCACAACGATCTCGTTCCCGGTGAGCGCGACGCTGGACGCCATCCCGTTGAACCCACCGCCCCAGCTGGCAGTCCAGACCAGCGTGCCCTTGAGTGTCACCTTCCAGACCATCACGTCGTAGCTGCCGGTCGCGAGATTGAGGCTCGTGCCGACGGCGTAAACTGCGCTCTTGCCTACCGCGACGCTCATGACCGCGTCGCTGAGCGCCCCCAAATTGCACTGCCATCTGACCCTGCCGTCGGGATTAAGCTCCGCGATGAATGCCTGGCCATATTCGCCTACGCCGGCCCCCCCACCGACGTAGATGCTCCCATCCCTGCTGGTCGTGCAGTATGCCGTCAGCCCGTCCAGCCCTTCAAGGCTGCGCGACCAGAGCATGCCCCCATCCGTGCCGTATGCAACCACAAAGGGCTTCACTGCCGCCCCGTCAAACGCAGTGCCCGCTGCGTATACCCTGTCGTTTGAGGCTGTGACCCCCCATCCCGCCGAGACCGGCGCGCCGTCGAATTCAGAATACCATCTTACGCCCAGTCCGGACGCAGCGCCGACCGCCATCGGCGACGCCAGCAGGCTGCAGATAACTGTAATTACAGTTGCGAATACCAGCGCGCTCTTCACTTTCAGGG
>MAGS01000002.1 GCA_001717005.1 Candidatus Methanomethylicus mesodigestus
CTTTTGCTCTCTCTGATACTGCGGTGAGACCGATGTCTGAGCAAAAGACTACTGCTAAACTGAAGGATAAGTGGCGTCAGAAGAAGTGGTACGTCGTTGTTGCCCCTGGCGCCTTTGGCAACGTTGAGATCGGGAAGACCCTTTCTGATGACCCGCAGAAGCTGGTAGGGCGCGTCCTGGAGACGACCCTTTACAACATCACAGAGGACTTCTCACTGCTTCACGTCAAGCTTCACTTCAAGATAACCAAGATCGAGGGCGACAAGGCCCATACCCTTTTCATCGGGCACGACCTGGCGAGGGACTACCTCAGGAGCCTCGTACGGAGGGGCAGCTCGAGGATCGATGGCATGTTCAACATGACCACCAAGGACGGTTACAAGGTAAGGGTGGGCATAATCGCGCTATCCACAGTCAGGACGAAGAGCTCGCAGAAGCACTCGATAAGGCACCTGATGGAGGACACGGTCAACAAGAAGAGCGCCCAGTTCCTCTACGACGAGCTGGCGCAGCAGCTGGTTCTCGGCAAGATCGCCTCAGAGATCTACAACGCCGCCAAGTCGGTGTACCCGCTCAGGAAGATCGAGGTTCGCAAGAGCGAGCTGGTCGCAACGGGCATGCCGCAGGCAGCGGCCGCCCCGGCCCCCGCCTAGCAGGGGTGCCGGCCGCAAAGCGGCACCATCTTTTGCACCAACGTCAACCGCGCCCCGGCGAGTGCGCCGCAGGCGCGTGACCTAAACATATTTCTATTTCCCGGCAGAATCATTAATCGGTGACAAGAAGGCATGCGCGGGCTCATCAGCAGCTCCGGGTTCAGGGGGATCGCGATCGACGAGGTCTCCCCCGAGATGTGCTTCAGCGTCGGGCTCGCGTACGGCAGCGCGTCCAAGGGTGAATTTGTTCTCGGCATGGATCCGCGCCTCTCCTCGCCGCTGCTCACCCTCTCGCTCGCATCTGGCTTATCAGCCTCCGGCTCCGATGCCCGGCTCCTCGGCCTAGCGCCCACCCCCGCAGTCGCCTTCTACTCCAAGGGCGTGAGTGGGGGCGCCATGGTTACCGCGAGCCACAACCCGCCGGATTACAACGGGATCAAGCTCTTTGGCAGCAACGGCGCATCCGTTGCCCAGTCCTTCTACCATGCGCTCGTCGCCGGCATCGAGCGCGGCCCCAGCAGAGCAGGCTATAGCGAGCTGGGGGCAATCACGAACGGCGGCGGGATAGAGAGCTACCTCGAGTCAGTCTCACATTCGCAGTCGCTCTCGCGCGCCTGGAGGGTCGGCCTAGACCCGGGGAACGGCGCAACCACCATCACTGCGCATATGGCTTACTGCAATGCTGGCTGCTCCCCGTCCACGATCAACATCATGCCCGACGGGCGCTTCCCCGGAAGGGGATCTGAGCCCGCCGGGGACGCCTTGGCGCCGCTCTCCGCACTCGTCCGCTCGAAGGGCCTGGACATAGGGTTCGCATTCGACGGCGACGGAGACCGCTTCGCCGCGGTCGACGAGGCTGGCTCTCCAATACCGCAGGACGCTGCCTTGGCATTCGTGGCATCCCGCCTGGCCGCTCAGGCAGGGGGGCACAGGGCGGTGGTCGTCAACGCAGACACGTCTGCCGCCGTCGACATCATGGTAGGCGAATCCGGTGGCAGGGTCATCCGCTGCAAGGTCGGCGACACCTATGTTGTCGAGGAGCTGCTCAGGTCGGGCAGCGCCTTCGGCGGCGAGACCTGCGGCGCATGGATATTCCCGGGGCTGGGACTCTGCCCTGACGGCGTCCTCTCCTCGCTCGCGTTCCTGGCCATCCTGGAGTCGTCGGGGCTCAAGGCATCCGACGTGGCGAAATCGGTCCCAAAGATGCACCTCGTGAGGAGGAAGGTGCAGTGCCCGAACGAACTCAAGTCGCGCGCGGTTGCCTCATACGGGCAGCAGTCGGCGGCCGGCGCCCGCTGGGAGTCGATAACAGACCTCGACGGCGTGAGGTCAGAGGCGCGCGACAAGTCATGGGTCCTCGTCAGGCCATCCGGGACCGAGCCGCTGATAAGGGTCACAGCCGAGGCCGCCTCGCTGAGCGCGGCGGAATCTCTTGCGGACGAGGCGCAGCGCCTCATAAACTCTATTGTGGGTGAAATGATACGAAAGCGGTAGTCTTTGCAGCTGGTAAGGGGATACGGCTTGAGCCCCATACCCTCGGCCATCCAAAGCACCTCCTGCCCGTCGCAGGGGCGCCACTGCTGGAGCACACTCTTAGGGCAATCAAGGGCGCCGGCATAGATGAGGTGCTTATAATCGTGCACTACATGAAGGACGAGATAATGTCCTACTTCGGGGACGGCGCATCCATGGACCTGCGCATCACCTATGCTGAGCAGGTCGACCTGCTCGGCACAGGGCACGCCCTGAAGGTCGTTCAGCCGTACTTGGAGGGCGAGAAATTCCTGCTCGTATACGGCGACCTGACGTTCAACCCATCGCTCCTGAACCAGCTCCTCTCCAGCGAGCAGAGCGCCTCCGGCGCGGAGAAAGATGTGGGGACGATCCTGGGCGTCAGCGTCGACGACATCAGCGAATACGGCTCCCTCACCGTGTCGGGGGGCCGCCTCGAGGCGATAAAGGAGAAGCCCAGCCACGGGCAGAAGGGCGTCATCAACGGCGGCATATACATACTCCAGCCATCGATATTCGCATGCGTGGACGAGACCCCGCTCTCCGAGAGGGGCGAGATCGAGCTCACCTCGTCAATAAACATCGCCCTGAGCAAGGGGATCAAATTCAGGGTCCACCTCTCCGACCGCAGCCAATGGGTCGATGTCGGCCGGCCGTGGAACCTCCTCGAGGCCAATAAGATACTCATGGACACGCTCCCTCCGGGGGGCCGCATAGAGGGCGAGGTCGAGGAGGGCGCAAGGATCCACGGCAGCGTCGTCGTGGAGAAGGGCGCGACCGTGCTATCCGGCTCGTATATTGAGGGTCCCGTGTGGATCGCGTCGGGGTGCAAGGTCGGTCCGAACTGCCACCTGCGGCCGTACACTTACCTGTGCAGGGGTTCGAAGGTCGGAAATGCCTGCGAGATCAAAGCCTCCATAATCATGGAGAACTCCCACGTCGGGCATCTATCCTACTTGGGCGATTCGGTGATAGGCGCTGGGTGCAACATAGGCGCCGGCACGATAACCGCCAACCTGCGCTTCGATGAGGGGCCTGTCGGCGTCTTCATCAAGGGGAAGCGCGTGTCCAGCGGGCGCAAGAAGTTGGGCGCCTTCCTCGGGGACGGCGTCAAGACCGGCATCAACGTCAGCCTCTCGCCGGGCGTGAAGATCGGACCAGGCAGCTGGATATCGCCGCACACGGCCATAGACCGCGACGTGCCGCCCGGCGTTCTGGTTGCAGAGAGGAACTCATGCGAGATGCGCAAGAGGCGTTAGCACATTTGGACAGGCCGCGCGAGCTGAACGTAACCGTCAAGGACCGGCGGCGGGTGAGGCTGAAGTTCGCGCTTGCGTACCCCAGCCCTTACAGCGCCGGGATAAGCAACCTGGCGGTGCGCCTCCTCTATGAGGTCATAAACAACAGAGAGGACTGCCTCTGCGAGAGGTTCTTCTTCTCGGAGTACGGCGTGCCGCCGCTCAGCATCGAGTCCGGCGCCGCCCTCGGGGACTTTGACATCGTAGGCTTCTCCATGCAGCACGAGATGGACTATCCGCGGATGATCGACATGCTCCGCTCGTCAGGGATCCCCATCGAGTCCGGGGCTCGCCGCTCGCAAGTCGTGATCGCGGGCGGTCCGTCCGCATCATCCAACCCCGCCCCGCTGGAGCGGTTCATCGACCTCTTTGTCATAGGCGAGGCAGAGCCGGTACTCGGCGCCATGCTCGACCTGGCGGTCGGCGGCGATTACGCCTCGATCCGGGGCCTGCCTGGGATCTACTCGCGGGGCGGCACCGCCGAGAGGCTCCATGTGGCCGCGCTAGACGATGCCTACCACTCCGTGAGGCAGGTGCACACGCCGTCCGCCGAGGGCTTCCCCGGGTCATTCCTGCTTGAGATAAGCAGGGGGTGCAGCCGCGGGTGCAGGTTCTGCATGGAGTGCTTCCTCTACAAGCCGCGCCGGCAGAGGTCGCCCGGCAGGATAGGCGCGATCCTGGACGAGGGGATGCCATGGATGGGCTCCAGGCGCGTCACCTGCATAAGCTCCTCGTTCTTCGAACACTCTGGCCTCATCGAGATCCTCTCATCCATGCGCGACAGAGGCCTCCACTTCTCTCTCCCGTCGATAAGGGTGTCGGACAAGGGCGACGATCTGCCCGCGCTCCTCGCAGCAGGTGGCCAGCGGTCGATAACCCTGGCGCCGGAGACCCCGTCTGAGAGGCTGAGGGAGGTGATAAACAAGCGCTTCGACGAGGATGCCCTGCTCTCGTGCCTCTCGAAGTACCGGGCGGCAGGCATCGCATCGCTGAAGCTCTACTTCATGCTCGGCATACCTACCGAGACTGATGCAGACGTTGAGTGCCTGAAGCCGCTCCTGGGCCGTATCATATCCGCCGGCTTCCAGCCCCGGTCCATACACATAAGCGTGAATCCCATGATCCCCAAGAGCAACACCCCCTTCCAGTGGGCGCCAATGATCAAGGCGGATGACTACGCGCGGCGCCTCAAGCGGTTCACCCGCATATGCTCCGGGCTGGGCATAAGGCGCGTGGAGTCGATGGACCACAGGTGGGGAGAGGTGCAGGCGTTCCTCTCGACAGGCGGTCCGCCGGCGGCCGATGCCCTGCGGCTGATGTCGGAGGACATTGCCTCGGGCGGCAGGGGCGACCTCGGATCATGGAGGCGCGTCCTCAAGGCCATGGGCAGGCGGCTGGGCGAGCTGTATGCCCCCTGGGGCATCGGCGACACCCTGCCCTGGGAAGCGATAAAAGGGTCGGTGCCAAAATCTTCCCTTGCACGAGAGTACATCCGTTCGTGCGGTGTGGCAGATGAAGGGAATCGATGAGAAGGAGCTCAAAAAGAGTTATCCGCACCTCCACGACGAGGTGGCCGGGAACGAGGATGCCCCGCATGAAGGGGGCTGCCACAAGCTGGGCGCAATCAAACTCGATCGCGGACGTGGTTACGACCCCTCGATACTGGACTTCTTACAGCGCTGCAGCACTGACGCTGAGGCTATGGAGATAATCTGCTTCATGGAGAAGCGGGGGGAGATATCCCGGGCATATGCCGCGTCGCTAAAGAGGAGGCTCTCCTCGGGCGGCGTGAGAAGTTTCGGCGCCAAGAGGCTCCCGGGCCACTACGAGAGGACCCTGCGATAGCTGACCGGTGATTAGCTTACTGGCCTGACTTGGTCTAGCCTAGCCCCTCAGACCCTTCGCCGAGACTATCTTTATGATGTCCCTGTCCTTCAGCTGGTAGTCCTCGCCGATCTTCTGCCCGGTCTTGGCATCGATCGCGTAGAGGAAGCCCTCGCCCAGGTCCGTGTGTATCTTGTAGGCTAGCCCCCTAGAGGTCGTCCCCTCCTGAACGAGGAACGCATCCGGCAGGACGTTCCCCTTGTGGTCCGTGAACTTGTTCGCGTCCTCGACAGGGAAGACCGGGATCATCCTCAGCTCCTTCTTGTAGACCGCCTCTATCGCATCCTGAACGCCCGTGCTGCCGAACGAGCCGAGTATGGCATCTATCTTCCTCAGGCCCTCCCTCTGCTTCTCCGAGAGCGCCGCGCCCTCGTTTATCGTGAATCCTTTATCCCCAGGCATGTAGCTTATGAGCCCCTTCTTCGCCGCGAGCCTGAGCGCCAGCTCGGCCTCCGCGGCGCAGCCAATTATCGTGTATCCCCTGAACTCGTCCTTCAGCCTCTTTATGTTCTCCTCCGCGGTTGGGACGTCGATCTTGTTCGCCGCTATGACCATGGGCTTGGAGCCCCTCCTCAGGACGTCGACAAAGATCTTTATCTCCTCGTCGCCCCAGAGGTCGATCCTCTTGCTCAGCTCATCCCTCGACTTGAGGGCTGCCATGACGTTCTTCTTCGTGAACATAAGGCCCGTGAGCCTGTCCGAGAGCAGCGCTACGGGATCCTCCTTCAGCTGGGTGACTCCCTTGACGATCTTGTCCCAGTCCTTCTTCAGGATTCCGAACATCCACATCGAGATCTCATACTCGAGGAACCGGACGTCGTCCGCGGGGTCCCTCGTCCCCGGCGTGCACATGCTGCCGTTGGCCTCGGTCATCCCTGCCGCATCGACCACGTGTATGAAGCCGTCAGCCTGCCTTAGGTCGTCGAGGAACTTGTTGCCGAGCCCCCTGCCCTTGTGCGCATCTGGCACCAGGCCCGCAACGTCGATCAGCTCTACCGGCACCCATCTCGTGCCGTTGGAGCATACTGCATTCCTCGGGTTGTCTGTGAGCCCGAGCTCCTTGCAGACGCACCTCACCCTTATGCTGCCCACCCCCCTGTTCGGCTCTATGGTTACGAATGGGTAGGGCCCAGTCTTCGCTGGGGCCAGCGTCGCGGCGGAGAAGAATGTCGACTTTCCAACGTTCGTCTTGCCCACTATGCCTGCTATCATCTCTCTCAGCTACCAGTCCGCGGCAATCGGCACAAGCGATGCCCATGCTGGACATAGGTGAATTCGCACATTTCTGCTATAACACTTTTGCAGCCACATTGCCGCCGGCGCCCCGCGCGCATGCCCTCAGTCCGGCGCGCGGCGGCGCTATTGCTTGGAACAGAAGATATTTTATCCGGCGTGCGCTATCCTCCATTGTGCGAGTTGATACGGATGAAGGTACTCATAGCCGATGAAGTTAATCCCCTCGCCCCCTCTAAGCTGCGGGCCGCGGGCTTTGAGGTGACCGAGGATTTTGACATTACTCCCGAAGAGCTGAAGGCCGCGATCAAGGACTATGACGTCCTGGTCGTCAGGAGCAGGACGAAGGTCACCAAGGACATCATCTCAGCCGGCAGCAAGCTGAAGCTCATCGGAAGGGTCGGCGTTGGGGTTGACAACATCGATGCGAAAGCGGCCGAGGCGGCAAGGATCAAGGTCGTAAACACCCCGCAGATGTCGACGGTCGCCGTAGCCGAGCTCGTCATGGCTATGATGCTCTGCCTCGTCAGGCCCGTCCACCTCGCGAACGAGTCGGCGAAGAAGGGGCTATGGGAGAAGAAGAAGTTCCGTGGCTCCGAGCTCAACGGAAAGGTTCTGGGCGTGGTCGGCTTCGGGAGGATCGGCAGGGCCGTTGCCGAGAGGGCCAAGGCATTCAACATGTCGATCCTCGTCTATGACGTCGTCGTGGACGAGGCTGCCATGAAGAGGCTGAACGCAGAGCGCGTGGCGACCGTCGGTGAGGTGGTCAGGCGCTCGGACATGGTAACCATACATGTCCCCCTCATGCCGGAGACCTTCCACATGTTCGACTCGAAGCTGCTCTCCTCGTTCAAGGACGGCGCCCTCCTCATCAATGCCTCGCGCGGCGAGGTTGTCGATACCAAGGCGCTAGCCGCCGCCCTCAAATCCGGCAAGCTGGCCGGCGCGGCCTTGGATGTCCTCGAGCACGAGCCTCCGGTCGAGCCCCACGAGCTGGAGCTTGCCAAGATGCCGAATGTGATCGTCACCCCTCATATAGGGGCCCAGACGAAGGAGGCGCAGGTCGTGGGAGCCATCGCTATAGCCGAAAACATTATTAACGCCTTTAGAACGCTTTAGTCTGCGGTTGATGCGGCAATGTCAGCATACAAGTATATCGGTGAGGCTTGGAGAAAGCCGAACGAAGGCCTAGTCAGGGAACTCAGGAGCAAGAGGCTCGTCTCTTGGCGCAGGAGCGCTGCTATTGTAACTGTTGAGAACCCTACGCGGCTTGACCAGGCGCGCTCACTTGGCTACAAGGCAAAGCAAGGCGTCATAGTTACCCGAGTCAGGATCATGAGGGGCCCGATGAATGTTGAGCGGCCCCACTCCGGTAGGCGCCCGAAGAGGATGGGTGTCTACGGCATCACTTCAAGGAAGAGCACAAGGTGGGTCGCCGAGGAGAGGGTTGCGAGGAAGTTCCCCAACATGGAAGTCCTCGGCAGCTACTGGGTCGGCTCAGACGGCAAATACTCTTGGTACGAGGTAATACTCGTCGATCCTTCCAGCCCGTCCGTTCTCTCCGACAAGAACCTCTCTTGGTTGGCATCCCCGGCGCAGCGCGGCAGGGTCTTCAAGGGGCTCTCCCCAGCCGGCAGGAAGGCAAGAGGCCTATTCCGGAGCGGCAAGGGCGCGGAGAAGGTCGGGAAGGGTCGCTCGGTGAACTACAAGAAAGAATAGAAAGGCTATAAGCCTTAACGCCCTACTTTTTTCGGGTGCGCGATCTTTTTATGATAAGAGCCGTTTATTTCAGCACCATCGCCCATTCCACGGAGGACGAGTCCAAGGTCAGGGCAGCCATCGCCGGCCTGGCGCCCCAGCAGCTGAGGGGCTCCCTGCCAATCGCCTCATCCGCCGCCCAGGGGCACCATGGGAACTCCATCTTCCTGATCCAGGCGGTCGTGGATGACAAGAAGGTCGCCCGTGAGATCGTCGACTACCTGCTCAAGATGCTGCCTGTGGGGGACAGGCTCAGGATGAGGGACCGCATACTGACATTCTATGACGGCCAGTCCAATGTCTTCCTCAGGCTGAGCAAGCAGATGGCGTTCCTCGGCGTCGCCAGGCTCTCGGACGAGGACGACGTGATACGGGTAAGGATAGGCATAAACGTCAGGAA
>MAGS01000020.1:0-3199 GCA_001717005.1 Candidatus Methanomethylicus mesodigestus
AGCGTGGTCCCGTCGGAGCGCTTCAGCGTAAGCGGCGGGACCTCCTGCCTCAAGGAGTACTTCTCCTTCAGGCCGAACCTCGCGACCACCTTCTCAGCGTCGAGGATCGTCGTGCCCTCCTCCACCTTCGTGAACTCAGTCTCGGAGAGCCTCCTGACGGCTTCGTCTGCATCGCCGCTCCATGATGCCAGCTCGCTCTCCCAGTCCCAGCTGTCGAACTCGACGCCGACCCTGCCCAGCGTCTCCCTGAAGCCGCTTATCGCCGTCTCGCAGAGCCCCCTGACCAGATCCACCGCCCCCCTCTCCCTGCCCTCGTACCTCTGGAGCAGGCCGGCGATCTCGCCCTCCGGGTCCGGCGAGGACGAGACTGCGTCGAAGACCCTGTCGAAGACCGGGCCATTCTTCGCCCTGAGGTCGTTTGCCGCCGAGGCCCAGTCGTCGAGCTCCTTGATGCCCTTCAGCGCGTCCTCGTCCTTCCCCTCGGACTTGAGCTTCGCCACCTCGGCCTTGAGCCTCTTTATGTTCATGGCGCAGCTGGTCGCCGCATATATGAAACCTATGAAGTGGTCCCCCTTGAGCGCCCCAGCGCCTGTGGGGGCAGAGCCGCCCGCCTTGCTGTAGCCGTAGCTCGTCTGGGCCACCTGCAGCCCCACGTCGTCGACGTAGAAGTGCCTCCTCACGTCCTTGCCGGATGCCGCGAGTATCCTCGCCAGGCAGTCCCCGATTATCGAGTTCCTCGCCCCGCCGATGTGTATCGGGTGGATCGGGTTCACGCTCGTGTGCTCGACTATCACCCTCTCGCCGTCCGGGTCGAGCCTGCCGTAGCCCGCGCCACCGTCGCTGACAGCGCCCATCGTCAGCTCCGCGAACCTGCCGAGGTCGATGAAGAAGTTGACGTACCCGCCGCCGGCCGCCTCCACCCTGCTTATGAGCGGGCTCCCCCTGCCCGAGGCCCTCCCCGCCAGCTTCGCGGCGATCGCCCTAGGGTCCTGGCGCACTGCCTTCGCCATCCCGAACGTCGAGAAGCTGAGGTCCCCGAGCGAGGGGTCGGACGGCACGGCAAGTTTGACCGCCTCGCCGGCCTGCGGCATCCCCTCCTCCTTCAGCGCATCCTCTAGAACGCTCACGCACTCTGCCCGGAATGACTCGAAGGGACTGACCTTGGACTTCATGATCGCGTCATGCCTCTAGCTTGTGTCAGGCGCCCATTGATTAAAAATGTTTTCTTATGCCACGCAGCCTGAAATGCCTTAATAATGTCAGGCTGCTATTGGTTAGCAGTGAGCTGGCGAGCCGCGGTGGCCGATCCGCTGCCTCGCTGATGCGGGGTGTGAAACGTGAGCGGGCTTGACGATTATCTTGATTCCAACCCGAACAGGCAGCGTGTGCTCGACTTCCTCAAGGAGACGTCATGGTACACCGGCGACCTCTCGCTTGTACGCAAGGTCGCCATAGCGGTTGGGGACGAGCTGCAGGAGATGCGCGCGAACTACGCCGGCGCCATAGCCGAGCGGGGGGAGGGCGCGGTCGAGCAGAGGCTCGTGGAGAGGTGGCGCTCTGACCTATCACCGATGCGGGACACCTCGAAGGTGGCGCATGGCGAGCTGGGGGGGCTGCAGCTGGAGGTCCTGCGGATCGTAAGGGGGATCTTCCCGTCCGTCTCACAGTACAGCGAGCCCACCGGCGCCGCTCCTGCAGCATCCGCGGGGGCCCAAGCAGCCGGTGCTGGCGCCCCAGCCCCCGCATCGGCACCAGCCGCAAGCAGTGATTACGCGATCCCACAGCCGAAGAGGGGCGGGGCAGGCAAGAAGGCAGCTGCCTTGGCACTAGTCGCGCTCGTCTGCATGGCCGGCGCAGTGCTCGTCCTGGAGCCCGACCTCCTCGCGGGACTGCTGAACGCAGGTGCCCCTCATGGACCGGACACGGTGCCGCCTACGATAACCGGGCTGTACCCGTCGAACGGCAGCACCTCGACCGGGCTATCGGGCGTGAGCGTGAGCTACTATGACGACCGCGGGGTCAACCTGAGCACAGTCAGGATGCGCATCGACGGCTCATGGGTCGCGCTGACCACGCTGACGGTTACGTCGGCAGGCTGCGCGCCGCCGCCCTCCTACGGCACCCACACCGCCTATGTATTCCTGCAGGACACGTCCGGGAACTCTGCGGAGGCAAATTGGACCTTCACGACCTCATCCCTCCTCCAGTCCGCCGTCGACGCGATGCTTGAGCAGCTGAACGCGGAGCGCCGCGCCGCGGGCCTGGCCGAGGTGCAGCTGGTGGGCCCGATCGCATCCAGCTACCGCACGGAGGACATGGCCGCGAACGGATACTTCAACCACTATGACCTCAGCGGGTACCTTCCGACCTACTACTACACGCTGCTGGGCGGGCAGTATGCCATGGAGGAGAACATCGGCTACCTCTATACCCCGTCCCTCGCCCCCGGCAAGATTCCCAATTACTCCGCTTCCCTCGTGTCGGACATGGTCCACGATGACGCTGCGAGCGCCTGGGGGCACAGGGACTCGCTGCTGGACCCGACCAACAACCTCGTCGACATCTCCGCGAGCTGGACGGGCAGCAGGCTCTTCGTCGCATTGCACATGATCAAGTCGTGGGTGGACTGGAGTAAGCCGCCCACGCTGGAGGGGGGCACGTTCTCCTGCTCGGGCAACCTGACGATGGGCGGCTCCACGCTGGACTCCGTTTACATCTACCGGAGCGTCCCATCGGAGCACGACAACATGACTTACTCAGACACCCTCGAGATACTCCGGGGCGAGGGGGGCTACAGCGTCGGAGACCTGATAGCGGGGGTGATACCTTACCCATACTACTACGAGGGGATATGGGAGATACGGCCATCGGAGTGGTCAATTGATGGCACATCATTCTCCATAGCTTTCAAATTCAATGCGACGGAGGGGCCGGCCATCTACACAGTGATGGCATACGCCACCAACACGCTCGGAGTCGCCCATCCCTACGACCCTGAGCGCTTCACCGACATCGTCCCGGTCATGGAATACTCGATACTGGTCGGGTAGCCGCTGCGGCCATTGACGCTGCGGGCGGGCAGCCGCCCCTTGAACCTAAGCAGAGCGACGAATGAAGCCGCAGGCGCTGGCCTTGTGTGGACAGGAAGTTAACGGCTTCCACAATAACTGCCCATCTTTACCTGCGGAGCGAAAAGAGG
>MAGS01000020.1:4213-8268 GCA_001717005.1 Candidatus Methanomethylicus mesodigestus
GCCCTGCCCTCCTTCATCAGGCGGGCCACCTTCCTGACTGCAGAGGTATCCGCGCCGGGCAGGAGGGAGGAGACGGTCTTGGCGACCATCTGCTGCAGCCCTGCGCTCGCATCGGAGAGGGCCTTCGTGAACGGGTCGAAGATGCGCCCCATCTGCGTCGCGACCAGCCTGCGCCCCTGCTCCGTCCCTATCTCGAGTCGGTAGTCGGATGCGCTGAAGGATTTGATGTCGCTGTAGGGGATCCTGAAGACTGCGCTGGTGTCGGGCAGGACTACGAGGGCGGTCTCATAGAGCCTCAGCTCGCACTCACCCTCGGCGCTGGGGGCCGATCCGGGGTCGGCGACAGAGAGCTGGCCGCGCGCGACCGGCTGGAGCTGCTTCTCGCCCATGAGCATGTCCCTGAGGGTCAGCTCGTTCCTGAGCCGGGTGATGATGCGCAGGAAGTCGTCGTACTGCCTGCCGAGGGGGCCAAGGAAGAGGAGGTCCCCGGAGAAGGTCTGGATGTTGACGCGGTAGCCCTTGCCATAGAGGTCGGAGATGCCCCGGTATGGGACCTGGATGAGGTCGCCGAAGTTGGGCAACACCACCAGGTGGTCGGAGAAGAGCTGGCAGGTGCCCTCGCCGGAGCGGGGGGCGACGCCAGACTCTGTGAATGTGAATGGGGGCTTAGCCTCGAAGGCTGGCTTCTGCGATTCCTCCGATTGCGAGTCCTCGGATTTGGAGCCGGTTGCGCCTCCGGCTGCACCATTGTCTTCCCGCTTGGCGGGGGCGTTTGCTGCTGCCAATTTCTTGAGCTGTTCGAGCTGCTTCTCCATCTAGCGACCCTCAAGTTAGATGTGGGGAGGGGCAATTTAACGCCTGTTACGTGATACCGATTGCCGCGCGCGAGATGGCCCGGTCGAGGGCGTTTACTTCGGGGGGCACATCTCGGCCAGCTTCTTTCTCTTCTGCTCCTCGACCTGCTTGTGGATCGACCCTCCGTGAGAGTCCATTGTGACGACCAACGGGCTGAGGCCGGCGAAGTCATATTTTACGATCCCGCCCGGGAAGATGTCGGCGAGGACTATCTCGATCCCGCGGACCTGCTGAGTATAATATGCAGAGCAGCCGTTGATGCCGGCGAGGTACACCGAATGAACTTCCCCCAGTGCGTCCAGCACTGCGTCGCCCATGCCAGCCTTGCCTATGATTGCCCTGTTCTTGAAGGTCCTGAGTAATTCCGGCATGAACTTGTTGAAGCCGAAGGATGTGATGAAGCCGAAGTAATTAAGGGATGCGGATTTCGGACCCCGGTTTACGGACGAGAAGGTGTGGCAGATCACCGCGTTCTTCAGTTCCTTTGGCGTTTCGCCATGCATCGAGATGTGCTCCTGCAACTTTGCGTACTGGGGCATCGCCTTGATCTCGTATGCCGTGCCGGAGATGCTGACAAGATCCCCAACGCTAAGCTTCAATACGTCCGCCTCGGTGATGGGCGTCTTCAGTTTTGTTACTTTTGACAAATCATTCTACCTCTTCTACCTTTCCGTTGGAATAGATCCGCGCAGTGGCGTAACGGTTGCACCAGCACTGGAGCTGGATAGCTACCGGCAGGCAGGGCGCGTGTGTATGACTGATCTCGATGTTGACGGCCAAGGCGGTCGTCGCCCCGCCGAGTGCCATGTGGCCTATGCCCAAACGGTTTATCGCCTCAAGCAGCTCACCTTCGAGCTTGGCGACCGCGGGGTCCTCGTTTCGGATCCGGAGTGGGCGCAGTGCGGCTTCCTTGGCGACCACCGTAACGCTGTCAAAGAGCCCGCCTATCCCCACGCCCACGATGAGCGGCGGACATACCGCACCGGTGATGTTGCAGACGGCCTCGATTATGAAGTTCTTTATGTCGCTGACGGGTGCGGTCGGGGGGAACATCTTCAGACAGCTGAAAGACTGGGGCTGTGCAGGGCCGATCACCGCGGTGAGCTCGAGATAATTTGCGCCGGGAAGCAATGAGTAATGGAAGATAGGGATCCGCTTCCCAACGTTATTCATGGTATTCTCGCGCGTGAGGGGATGGACAACAAAGGGCAGCAGTGGATAAGACTTTGACAGGTTGGCAATGCCTCTCCTCACGGCCTCCTCAAAGTTGCCGCGCATCCGGAAATCTGACCCGTACTTGACGAAGAACTGAGGGAGGCCGGTGTCTTGGCAGATCGGCATCTTCTTCCTCTTTGCGAGGCGCATGTTCTCCAAGACGATCCGGTAAGACTCCTTTGCGATCGCGCCAGTTTCTTTCTTGTAAGCCGACTCTATCGCATCGATAGTATCGGGATGAACAGTATACAACGCCCTTCTGTAGGTCGATTCGACGACCTTCGTTATCCTGTCTTCAGTAACCATTTCAATCGCCCAGAATTTAGATTAAAGGAGAAAAAAATAAAAAAAGGGATTAGACGGGCTTTAGGTCTGGATTTGCAACGTCCTTGTGTATGTCGTAGTAGAGCGGACCGCGCTGCTTCTTCGTGACCAGCGAGACGACGATTATGGTAATGAAGCCAAGGATGAAGCCCCAAGCGCCAGCATCGAGGTAGAAGGCCTTCATGAAGCCTGCGGTTCCCATGCCATATGGAACTAACGAACTCTGTGGAAGACGATACATGACGGTCAAGAAGAAAGTCACAACCATGCCAACGAAAACTCCGGCTGTGCCGCCATCCTTTGTCACGCCCTTCCAGAGCACTCCAAGTATCAGTGCAGGAGCCAGTGTTGCTGCGAACTGAGCCCAGCCGATGGCAGCTAGCCATGTGATGATCTCAGCAGGGAACAGCGTCTCGATTACCATGAGTATGCCAACAGCAAGCATCGATATCCTGAGGTATTTCAGGAGCTGCTTGTCGGTCCAGTTCGGCCTGAAGCACTTGTTGATGATATCCCTCGAAATAGCTGCGCCTGCCATCATAACGAATCCGTCGATCGTGCTCCAAGCGGCCGCAACTACTCCTGCGATCAGAAGACCGCCAAGCACGGGCGCCTCTGCACCCAGTTTGTAGACGCAGAGCCAAGCTACCACGCCGTCAGCGCCAAATCCAAGACCCATTATTTGAGTGTTGATTGAAGGATCCAAGATGGCAAGGTATCGGGTTACTTCGCCCATGTAGCAATATGCGGGGCATGTGAGACCGATCAGCAGTCCACCTAACAGGCCCCATATCCACAGCGTGTTTGGTTTCTTGATGCCATAGAGCTTCTGGACGATTGCTGGCTGGCCGACCATGCCGAACGAGGACAGGATCAGTACCCAGCTTCCCCAGAATAGCCAACCTGTGCCGCCAAGTGCGGCGTCGATGTTCAGCCAACCGGCTCCACCAGACATTGCGGCGAGGGCACTTAGCATGCCCGAATAGCTGCCAGACCATATGTAGCTCACGCCAATTGCAACAACGGAAGCAACGATCATCATTGAAACGTTTAGGGTGTTGATTATGGCCCCTGCAACGAAGCCGCCAAGCAGGATATAGAATACGGATACGGCGATCCCGAGCATCGCGGCGGGCACGTATGGCAGATTGAACAGTGTCCCGAAGAGGACGCCTATGGCCTTGAACTGGGCGGTCGCGTAGAAGACACAACCGATCACGATGCCGATTCCGGCGAAGATGCGGATTAATTTGCCGCTGTAGACCTCGCCTATGAAGTCGGGCATTGTCATAAGGTTGTATTTCTTCGCAGAGATGCGCATCCAGCGACCCAGAATAAGCACTGTGATAGGCATCCCGATAATCATGGGCACGCAGAGAGACCAATGCTGCCAAGCGCCTGACACATAGATGCCGCCGGGTAGCCCGAAGAAGGCCCATGCGCTCACAGTAGCGCCGGCACTCCACATGCCGAGCATCCAGACGGGTATTGACCTTCCTCCTACCATGAATTCACCAGAGGTCTTTATCCGCTTTCTTGCCCAGAGGCCTACTCCAAGAATCAACACGACCCAAGCGATCATTATGGCCGCTTCGATTAGCGTTCCAGAAGGTAATTCTGCCATTTTATATCTCCTCCACTAGTTCAGGGTGCTTGTGTAC
>MAGS01000021.1:0-4427 GCA_001717005.1 Candidatus Methanomethylicus mesodigestus
GTTATGATCCTTCAATGTGCCATGGAAAGTATGGTTATAAATCAGTATATCATCAGGGTCAATGTCACCAGCAATTGGGATTTGACCGGTCATTGTATTAGTTTTAAACATTTTTGTTTCGAAGTCGTCAGTGAGAGCTAATAGTGGTGAAAAATAAAAGATACGTTCAAATTGGCGTTGATGCTCAACGGAATTGATGATATCAAGAAAAATCTTGGTCTTTCCGATACCTGTTGGAGCGTTGAGTATCATTACCTTTGATTGAAAATCATTGTGTTTGAAAAGTTCTATTGCAAATGCCGTTCTGAGATCGGCTAGATTTCCCCTCCGAAGCATAGGCGCTGTATTGAAGTAATAATTGAACAAGGGAACGGATATGTCCGAGAAGCTACCTCTGTCACCCTGGAGAAGTGCAGAATACAATATGCAGAAATCTAAATATTCACTTATCGGGTCTGGTCCTGAAACATATCTTGTTGGATCAGGGTGATTCTCAAGCTTCTGGAAAAGAAGGTTCAAATCGACGGATATAGGATAAACAGCATTGATTTTTGCTAAGACGACGGGCAGAACTTCACTTAGCCCTGCGACCATTTCACTTCGGCTTTTTAGGTACAAAGGATATTCAGCATCGTCACCGCGGATTATTGAATCGGACAAGTGTTTTAGTGACGAGTGATGCGACAATATCGAGGGGATGATTATTGGACTTAGATTAACATATGGCGTCTGTTGCAAAAGACGATGTGCTACTGCCGCACTCAACAGGGAGTGTTTGTTAAAATATTGTTTTTTTAGCGAGTCTCTCAGAGGCTTTCGCATATTTGCGGGAGCCTTGAATATCTGCTGATATAGAGGGTTTAGCTTCCCAAGGTCATGAAGAAGACCTGAAAGATATGCCGCCTGTTGCAAATCCCAATTAGTTTGGGAGATGAGGACTTTCGCTCTTTCGGCGACCCTGATGCTGTGCTCCAGAAGCCCTGAATGACCAGCATACTCAGGGTCATCTGGCCTTGATAGATAATGTTCAGTAGTCAGTAAACCTCACCTAATAAAGGCAAATCGCCTGCTCCGAGTCTAAACGATAGAACTCTGCAAGGTTGAGGGCATGCATATATGACTCAATGGCGAGGGCAGTGGGCAAGCCGCGATCAGGAATAGGTATCCAGTGCCGTAAGACTTTTCTTTCAAAATGTGTGCCATCGAAATAATGGTGGAGATGACGCTCAACGATAACCTTCAACCCCTTTTTTGCGTATGAAAAGTTGACAGATTGCGCACGGCTATTGGTTTCGGCTATTTCATCGATTATGACAGTGCTGGTCACAGTAGATTCTGGTGCTATAGGCTGAAGGTCATGCTCAAGCGAATTGCTAACTCTTCCAATGCAGTAGGAATGCCCCAAAGTGGGGGTGAATTCAAAGTTGTTCTCTTTTAGCCGTGCTGCAAGTTTTGAATGGGTAGATGCGTCGGTTTTTACATATATGGTGTAGCTTGGAGACAGGAGGAGTTCAGTTTTGAAGGGTTTTGTCTTGCTTTCTTTCAATGACCGGTGGTTGGTAAAGAAAGCTATTTTTCTTGTGCCGCCATTCACTTGAATGCCAATTTTTGTCGCTTTCAGCAGCGAGAGATATTCGTCAGTATAGATTATGCCAGGACCGTAAGGACCTAAAGTGTTAGGTCGCCTAAAGCCGAGCATGCCGCCTAGCAGACCAATGATTGCGCTCTTAGAAGGGATCACGTATACGGTCTGGTTTGTAGTAACACTTGGATCTCTGAATGCGGCATAGTCCCCTTCGAGATTGAAGGAGACCGCATTTACCATTTTGGCTCCTCCGTAGGGATTAAGCTTGCAGGTATGCCGTTGTCGCATAGTTTTTTGACCAATGCTTCGGAATCTGCGAGCAGGTCGCGACATGATGCAATGCGCACTGCAGCTATTCGGGGTTTCCTAGCAATTAATGCGGCAATAGCCTTATCAAAAGACAAGGGTTTCTCGCATAGCTGCGTTGCCTGCCCATGCAGGCATTCGCTTTCGTTGATCAGGAGGGGCAGGTCATTGTAAACTGCCGAGTTGTATTCCACTTCCATATAGAAGACGCTGCGCTGTGGGAATTTTGATCGCGATATCAGGCTGTTGGTACCGTTCCACAGGCACTCGAACATCATACCCTCAGCATCGATGAATTTCTTGACAGAGTCAGGGTTTGCTAGATATTTATCGAGGTTTGTTGGGTTGACGACGCCTTGGATCTTGATCAGGGCATATTCTACGGAGTAGAACTTGCCGAATGTGCTGAACTGTTCTTCAGAGTGGTCCTTCTTTTTTCCAACAAAGCGACCAGTGATCATGGGGTTGATTATCTTAACCTTGTTGACGCTCCTTCCTATGCCAAACTGGACTGGCCCAGTAAGCTTGTTTGAGCTTCCTTCGCCTTTCTCGCCTTTGCGAAGGGTTACCAACGCGCCGAAGAGAGGCGTGTCGTAGGTCTTGTTGATCAATCCTTCGATTACATCGCCGCTCATATCGCCGAGTATTGCGCTTGCGCGTTCGTCAGCGGTGCATGCGTTGCCATCTTTATCATAATCCACGAAGAGGGTCTTCCCCAACTTCTGCTTGGCATAGTCTCTAATCGTGCGCTTTATGCGGACATCGGTCACAAGTATCGTGCCGTCTGGCATTAGCCTCGGCTGGTTTTCAAAGCCAGGGTCCCCGTTGGGGTTCTGCCTAGACTCATAGTAAAATACAAACTCTTTCTTCATTTTGCTCAAATCTTGTACCATTTTAGACACCTCTCAGTTTCTCAAAAAGACCTTTGTAGAAGAAGTAGGAAAAGTCAGTGTCCGATTTCGCATCGTCGATCTCATCCTTTGGCATAAGATCGGCGATTGCCTGCACAAGACCTTGCCCTTGCGTATCGAGCTTCTTAGACAGGAAAATGCCGATAGATATCTTCTGGTATACGAATCTCAGGCGCTCCCTGTCGTATTTGGTGTAGGTCATTATGTCATATAGCGAATTAGAGGTTTCTCTAGTAGTGCGTTTATAATTCAAGTATTCGCCTGCAATTTTGCCTATGCGGTAGGCATATTCCTCATTTGAATCCATGATTTTTCCTCCATTATTTTTTGTTATCAGAAGATCCATGCAGAAGTCAGCCTTTTTGAAGAAGGCAGATGCTTCATAGCAGTTCGGCATAGCACCAATCCATTCGAATAACTTGCCGCGGACCTGCCTAGTAAATAGAGCAAGAAGGCGCTCTTTCTCGAAACCCACGCCGGATATGCAGGACCGTATTGCAGAGATATAGGGCACCCAGTCCACTACCTCGCCGCGACTATTTTTGAGCAAGAGCGCATCCTCAAACGCCATCAAAGGACTGCTCGCAGAGAATTCTGAGCCCAATTTGAAATTTTCAGCAAGCTGGTTGACGGTCAGGTTCTCATCGAGAAGGATTTCAATTTTTGCTTGCGTCTTTTTACTACAGATGATTTTCAGCTCTGCCCGATCGTATACAGATTTCTTTCCCATAGTCAATTCGGCGTATATCTGCTTGAGCTGCGCATATATGCCGCCACTTATTTTCTGGAAGTCCATTGTATCAAACAGTGGAATAAAGTACCAAAAGAGGCCGGAGATGGGATAGTCGGTTGGCATCTTTATCTTTTCGAGCGTTTTTTTGCCGACCCCTAAAGTTTCATAGAATGACTCGGCCTGATTGCAGTTGATTGTGAAGGCCTGATCGTCATATGAGATAAATTTAGAATACTTGTCAATAACGGGAGTGTTTGCATAAGCGTCCATTGGAAAATCAAATGCGTCGCGTCTGCTTTTTTCGGCGTCAATAATTCCATGTCCAGTTTGATTTTCACTTTCACTTTTGTAGACAATGGCGGCGTTATGGTCCTTTAGCGAATATGGAAGCATGACTAGCCGGAACGAGATAGTTTGTTTATTATCTTTGAATTCGTCACTTAGATGACGTGCCTTGCAATAGTCTATGATCGATTTGCCAACGCTCTCGAATAGCTTGCCGCTAAAACCCCCCTCGCCGTCAATTATTCCAGAGCTGACGTATTCGTTGAAAAGAGGCGTGTCTCCAATAAAGTACTTACTATCGTCTATCCGCAGGGTCAAGGCGGGTGCAACATTTGCTGTGACCTCTGCGCTAGTTAAATCGAAGGAGATAGACATGGTGCCTTTTGAGGCGTCCGGTTGCCTCCCTTTTATCGAGATCTCAAGTTTTTTGCCTTTCAGTATACCATAAAGAGAGATATAAGGGGGCTTTGAATTTGATCCGGTCGCATGATTAGGAAGCCCAACAGTCATCTGATTCATTAGGGGCAGGTTCAGTAAAACCTGAAGCTTTTCGGCTTCAGGAAGCACCTTTTTTCCATATTCATCAATACTCATCTGATCGAGCTCT
>MAGS01000021.1:4799-7269 GCA_001717005.1 Candidatus Methanomethylicus mesodigestus
GATTAAATAATGGCAATTGATAGAAGAGTAGTGGCGAGCACAGTGTGTGCAATGGTTTCCAGCAACGATCTCTATGAGTATTTTTACTGCCCGCGCGAAGTGTATTTCATGAAGAAGCTCCGGCTTCCATCCGAGAAGAGGAAGATGCAAATGGGGAGGGATGAGCAGGAGAGGGAAGTCAAGCGGGTTTCGGAGAGGAACGACGTCTTCGGAATTAGCAGGGAGGATGTCGCAAAGATAGAGCAGAACAAATACCTCGAGTCGTTGGACATCGACTTCTGCGGGATAATGGATGTCCTGCTGACACTGAACGACGGCGAGATGATCCCGGTCGACATAAAGTACACCGCCTTCCCGCACCTGCAACCCGGCAGGGTCAAGCAGATCATAGGATACGCGCTGCTCATTGACCGCAATTACGATAAGAACACGTGCAGGGGCATAATATACTACCCGATGCAGAACAAGCAGGATACAGTCAAGGTCTCTCCCGGCGACAAGAGCATGCTCCTGATGGACATCGAGCGCATAAAGAGAATCATTCTCTCCGACAAGGTCCCCCGGAAGACTGCGAGCAAGAACTGCGGCTATTGCGGCTACCTGAAGATATGTGGGTCGTTCGATTGAGTGGAAAGAGAGTGTTTATAAATGCGTTGGGAATGCATTCCCAAGCTGTTTATAAGCACACTGGGAATCAAATCCCAGCGGCGCCAAGCTTCTGGCGCCAGAGCCCACATCCTCAAAGGAATGATTAGGAAAAGGGGGATTGCCAAAGCTGGGAGAGGAAAGAGAGCAGATCATCCCTTTACAACGCGATGTGGTGCTACAATTGAGCGCCATGAAGGATCGGGATAGGGGCTTTGCCCCCCACATTGTCAATGCGTGAACAAACCCAGATGGCCGGCACTCGTGTTTGAAATGCATTTGGTGCCAAGACTGGAGGCGAATCCGGCGCTTTTTGCAGCAGTGGCCAGACTCGGGCCCCGGCGCATAGCCGCATCAGGTGCCCCTTGCGCCTGCGGGCACGCCGGCAATGAGGGTGCCAACGGTAAAGCAACGATGCCGCAGCTTCACGGCAGCAGGTCCTCCAGGTCGAAGGCGCAGAAGCGCTCGCGCAGCGACGCCTTGTCCTCCAGGCTACGGGCCACGACCCCGCACCGGCTCTCGCCCTGCCACTTTGCCCTCGCCGAGGCGGCTACATCGAGCGCCTCCTGCCTGCTCATGTCCCTCCACTTCACCTCGAGGAGCACCGGCGGCGATGACGCCACAACTATGTCGATCTCGCTCCCCTTCTGCCACCACCTCCCCGACCTGCCGGCAGGCAGCGCTCCCTCCCTCTGCAGCCGGGGGACGGACTGCCGGGCGAGCTCCTCGAACGCCCTCGGCAGGAACGACCTCTCGAAGTCATCCCTCACGTCGCCGAAGGAGAAGTTGCCCAGCTCGATGAAGTCCCTGTTCGGGTAGACGTACCGCGCCCAGAATTTGAAGTACTGGTCGGCCATCACGTAGAGGGGCCGCTCCTTCCCGAGCACGGTGGTCTCCCTCCTGACGATCCCCATCCCCTCGAGGGTGCGCAGGTACTTCGCGAGGTTCGTGATGTCAACCCCGGACTTGCTCGAGACCTCGGAGAACCCCGTCGCCCCGCCGGCTATCGCCCGGAGTATGTTCAGGTACGACGACGGCTCGCGGAACTCGTACGTCAGGGTGACCTCCGCGTCCTCGTATAGCAGCCCCCTCTTGCTGAGGACGGCGGAGTCTATGTTCGCCTCGAATCCCGCCCCGCCTTCGAGTTGCGATAAGTGGTACGGCGTCGAGCCGAGCGCTGCGAAGACCCTCACGGCATCCTCCCGGGAGTAGGAGGGCAGGAAGTCCCTTATGCACCAGGGGGGAAGTGGCCCGAGCGCCACCTTGCCCGTCCTCCGCCCGTACAGCGGGTTCCCTTGTGAGAGCGACCGCGCCATTGTGGAGAAGGCGGAGCCTGAGAGGATAAGCATGATTTTGCTCCCGGCGAGGTGCTCGTCCCAGAGGCGCTGCAGCATCGAGAAGACGTTGGGGTCCTCCTCGACCCAGTAGTTGAACTCGTCTATCACCAGCACGAGCCGCTCCGAGGACTCCTTCGCCAGCAGCTGGAAGAGCGAGTCCCAGTCCCCTGCGTCGGCGTATATCCCGAGCGACCTTGAAACGGCACGCTTCAGGCGCTCGAGCTCGAACTGCATCGGCTCCTTCTGCGCCAGGAAGTAGATGCTCCTCTTCCCTTCGGTGAACTTCTTCGCGAGGCAGGTCTTGCCGACCCTGCGCCTGCCTGAGATGACCACCAGCTCGGCCCTCCCGGAGGAGTGCCTCCCCTCGAGGTAGGAGAGCTCGTCAACCCTGTCGGTGAACATTCTGCACAAATAAGTATTGCAATACTGAGTATTTAAATACTTAGTATTTTGGGACTTGAGTTGGTCCCGGCGGATCATCAGGGCGC
>MAGS01000022.1:0-9767 GCA_001717005.1 Candidatus Methanomethylicus mesodigestus
GCTCTGGCACGAGAGGGACCTGACAGACTCGAGCAGCGAGAGGTTCGTGATCCCTATGGCGTTCATAATCCTAGATGAGATGCTCATCACGCTAACGAGGGTGATGGGGGGGCTGAGGGTCTTCCCCGAGAACATGAGGCGGAACCTCGGACTGACGAAGGGAATGATATTGACGGAGGCTGTGATGATGGCACTGGCGAGGAGGGGAGTCGGGAGGCAGAAGGCCCACGAGCTCATGAGGAGGGCGTCGGTGAAGGCGTTCAACGAGGGAATCGCCATCGGCGACGTGCTGGCAGGGATGCCGGAGGTAACGGCATGTCTCACCAGGGGCGAGATCGAGGCGCTCACCGATGCTGAGAAGTACACAGGCAAGGCGGCGGAGCTCGTCGAGAGGGCAGTGAAGTACGCAAGAGGGGTTTAGTCCGACCCCTCCCGCATGTTGCCGCAACAATCATTTTTTAAGCCACGAAAGGCAGTTATTGTCACGATTTAAGCAATTATTCAACCAGAGGGGACACTAAGATGAGCGGAGAGAAGATCATGAAGACTAATTTTGGAAGGCCGGTTGATGACGACCAGAACAGCGTCACTGCCGGTGACAAGGGTCCGATCATCATGCAGGATGTACACTTGGTGGAGAAGCTCGCACATTTCAACCGTGAGCGCATACCCGAGCGGATAGTCCATGCGAAGGGCGCCGGCGCAGGAGGGTACTTCGAGGTCACTGCGGATGTCACGAAGTATACGAAGGCGAAGTTCCTCTCACAGGTCGGCAAGAAGACAGAGGTCTTCGTCCGGTTCTCAACGGTAGGGGGCGAGAAGGGCTCTGCGGACGCCGAGCGCGACCCCAGGGGCTTCGCCGTGAAGTTCTACACCGAGGACGGTAACTACGACCTCGTTGGCAACAACACGCCGGTCTTCTTCATAAGGGACCCGATCAAGTTCCCGGACTTTATACACACCCAGAAGCGCAATCCTGCGACGAACCTGAAGGACCCGAACATGTTCTGGGACTTCCTGTCGCTGACTCCGGAGTCGGTCCACCAAGTCACGATACTCTTCTCCGACCGCGGCACGCCGTGGGGTTACAGGCACATGAACGGCTACGGCAGCCACACCTACAAGTGGTACAACGAGAATGGGGAGATCTTCTTTGTGAAGTATCATTTCAAGACGGACCAGGGAATAAAGAACCTGACCGCGCAAGAGGCGGAGCTCGTCAAGGGCACCGACCCCGACCATGCGACAAGGGATCTCTTCAACGCGATAGCGCGCGGCGAATTCCCTTCATGGACCCTCCAAGTCCAGATCATGACGCCTGAACAGGCGGAGAGCTATAGGTTCAACCCGTTCGATGTCACCAAGGTCTGGCCGCACGGCGACTTCCCGGTCATGAAGATCGGCAGGATGGTACTCAACAGGAACCCCAGCAACTACTTTGCGGAGGTTGAGCAGGCCGCTTTCTCGCCCGCGAACTTCGTGCCGGGCATAGCGGCATCGCCCGACAAGATGCTCCAGGGGCGCCTCTTCGCCTACAACGATGCCCACCGATACAGGCTCGGCGCCAACTACCACCTGCTGCCGGTGAACGCGCCCAAGGGCGTGAAGGCGGACAACTACCAGCGCGACGGGGCGATGCGCTTCGATGCGAACGGAGGCGGCGGACCCAACTATTACCCCAACACGATGGGGGGCCCAGCGCCGCAGCCGGATGCGGCTGAGCCGGCGTTCGAGGTCTCCGGCAAAGCTGCCCGCCAGCGCTACATGCATCCCAACGACGACTATGTCCAGGCAGGGGACCTGTACCGAAAGGCGATGTCTGCAACGGATCGGGAGCACCTGGTCAGCAACATAGTCGGGCACCTCAAGGGGGCCAAGAGGGAGATCCAGGTCCGCCAGACGAAGATCTTCTACAGTGCGGATGAGGAGTACGGCAGGCGCGTGGCGGAGGGGCTGGGGCTGGATCTGAAGGAGATCGCCTGATCAGGGTCAGGAAGGCGGGGCAATTGCATGCCCTTTTTTTACATCAGGGCTTCCTCATCATGACCCGGTCCGCATGATTGCCAAGCGGCAGGGCCATCGACTACAATCAGCCATAACCTGCAGAAAAGATAAAGGCGGGCCTCGCAGATAGCCAACGAAAAGAGGGAAAAAGCACGGGGCAAAACAACAGGCTCGTCCTAGGGATAGCCTCTAACATACTTTTCTTAGGCATGGTCAGCTTCTTCACAGATATCAGCAGCGAGCTGATAGCGGCGGTTCTCCCAGCATTCCTCTTCGTCACCCTTGGCACTTCTCCGGAGATAATCGGCACAATAGAGGGGGCGGCGGAGAGCCTGACGTCCTTCCTGAAGCTGGCTTCAGGGGTTGCTGCAGACAGGACGGGGAACAGGAAGCAGCTTACAGTAGCGGGGTACAGCCTCTCGAACTTCGTCAAGCCGCTCATGGGGCTGGTATCGAGCTGGCCGCAGGTGCTGGCCCTGAGGATGGGCGACAGGATCGGCAAGGGCATACGGACGCCGCCGAGGGACGCCATGATAGCAGACAGCACCGAAGAATGCAAGATGGGCGCTGCTTTTGGGGTCCACAGGACCCTGGACCAGCTGGGCGCAGTCGTGGGCCCCCTGCTCGCGTTCGCACTCCTCGCACCCCTGGGATTCGGGGGCATCTTCCTCTTGACGATAATACCGGGCAGCATAGCGGTGGCGATCCTGTTCATATTCGTGAAGGAGCCGAAGCGCAGGGAGTGCGCGACCAAGGTCACCCTCAAGGGGGCAAAGAGGATAATGGACAGGGCGTTCTCGATGTATATCGGATCCGCCGCGCTCTATGCTGTAGCTGCCATAAGCTACTCATTCATACTGCTCAAAGGCATCGAGATGGGGCTGCCCGCAGAGTATACGGCGCTCATCTACGCGGGAATTCAGGCGTGCCACGTTGCATCGGGATACCCAGCCGGCGTGATCTCGGACAGGGTGGGCAGGATCAGGGCAGTCCAGATCGGTTATGCGCTACTGTTCGCGTCCTTCTTGACGATGGCAGTGGCGCCAAGCGTTCAGATATTCATACTGGGCGCCATGCTCTTCGGGCTGCACCAGGGGGTCGTCGAGACGTCACAGAGGGCGATCATCCCCAGCCTCGTGCCGGGCGAGTATAAAGGCACGGCGTACGGCGTCTACAACACCGCAATCGGCATAGTAACGCTGCCGACGAACCTTGCTGCGGGCATCATCTTCGGCGCGCTGGGGAGCGCGGCCGCCTTCGGCTATGGCGCGGCATTCTCGGTTGCGGCGTCGGTTGCGATGGCGCTGACGCACAGGCAGATGGCAAACCGCAGGTCAAGGGATTAATCGGTCCGCATCTTCATCCAGCCCTTACCGTAGCACCTGAAGCCCATCTTCCGGTAAAAGTCCTGCCGCTCGCTCCTCGCCCTCAGCGTCAGCCTGACCGTCTGCTCCCCAAAGGACTCGCTCGCCCACTGCATGACTGCTTCAAGGAGAGATTTCCCTACGCCCATCCCCCGCGCATCGGGCGAGACGGCAAGCCACTCTATCCGTACGGTGGGCATAGGCTTCGTCTTCAGATGCCGGCATGCCACTAGCCCGATAATCTCCCCCTCGCTCATTGCGACCAGGCAGAGCCAGTTCTTGTTCGTGCGCATCACGCGCTTTGCCTCGTCGCCCCAGCTGTGGACCTTATAGTAATTGGCATCACCTGGGAAGGAGGCGCGGAGTACTGCAGCTATGCCCTCGGCATCCTTGAGGATGGCCGGCACTATCGCGTAATCCGCCCTCTTGGGGGGCGCTGATTCATCCTCCGACAATTGACTCATCACCGATCAGTCGAGGAGTTTCGACGCTACGGCCTTGAAGGCATCGCTTGTGTAATCCTCGATCTTGCCTTGGTCGCACGCCTTGGATAGCGCAGGGTCAAGCGGCAGTGAGCCCAGGTATTTCGTATTGATGCCATCTGCAAGGAGACGCCCGCGCGACTCGCCGAAGATGTTTATCTGCTCGCCGCAGTGGGGGCACTTCGCGTAGCTCATGTTCTCGATCACGCCCAAGATGGGCACGGTGAGCCGCTTGGACATCGTAACCGCCTTGCCTACGATGACGCTTGCCAACTCCTGCGGCGAGGAGACCACGACTATGCCGTCGACGGGTATGAGCTGAAGAACAGTGAGCTGCGCGTCGCTCGTGCCCGGAGGCAGGTCGACGAGCAGGTAGTCGAGCTCTGCCCAGTCTACGTCGGTGAAGAACTGCCGGATCGCGCTGCTTATGAGCGGCCCGCGCCAGATGACGGGGGCATCCTCCTCCCCGCCCAGCAGAAGGTTCATAGACATGATCTTGATGCCGCCCTTCGAGGCTGCAGGTATGATCTTCCCCTCGAGGACGAACGGCGCCTCGATTACACCGAACATCTTGGGGATGCTGGGTCCGGTTATGTCTGCGTCGAGGACGCCTACCTTGAAACCCCGCCGCGACAGCTCCACCGCGAGCATAGAGGTCACCGAGGACTTGCCGACCCCGCCCTTACCGGATAGGATCGCTATGATCTGCTTTATCTCCCTCTTCGGCAACTTCTCTGGCGGTGCCGGCTGCGCTTCCTTGGAGCGGTTAGCCTTGAGTTGCTCTAGGAGGGCGTTCCTCTCCTCTTCGGTCATGACGGATAGCTCGATGTTGACCGATTTGACGCCCTCCATGCTCTTGAGGGTTTCATCAACATCGTCCTTTATCTTCTCGCCCATGGGGCACTTGTCCGATGTCAACGCAAGAGTAACATAAACTGAAGACCCGTCGACGCGCAATGATCTTATCATGCCGGCGGTCACCACGTCCATGTCCAGCTCCGGGTCCATTACGGTCTTCAAGAGTCCGAGGATCTGATTCTGATCGACCAAGGAAATGCACCTGAATGAGGGGAAATATCCCCAGAAACTTATATCCTCTCCGATGCACGATAGTCTTTAATATGGATGGATATACTATCCATATTATGCCCAACAGCTCGGCAAAGCGCAACAGGACCAAGAGGATAGCATATACCGCGCTGATGGTAGCATTAGCCGTAGCATTGAGGCTGCTGAAGAGCTCGATGTTTGGGCCGATCCAGTTTATCAATTTTCCAGGTGTCTTTACGATAGTCTCGGGGATAATCTTCGGACCGATCACAGGAATGGTTGTTGGCGCGGGATCGTATCTGCTTTCAGATATCCTGATAGGGCTCCCGGGTTATTGGACGATGACAAACATGTTTCTTATGGGAGGGATCGGCCTGATCACGGGATTGATCTGGAAGAGGGGCAATAGGACGGACATATCAAAGATAGGCATAGGGGTAGGAACCTACCTGATCATGCTCGCCTTTGACATAGCCAGCTCCTTTGCATTCTACGCCCTATCAGGAAGCGAGATGTCAGTGGCGTTATTCGGGGGCATATTGGGATTATTCATTCCGAGCGGAGGCGGCTACATATACGGCATCGGCCCTATCACCGAGGCGGCTACGGCAATCTTGGTAGTCGTGATCGCGCACACATTGCTAAAAAACAAGATAGTTAGAACATGCTGAACTGCAGAAGGGGTCAACGGAGAGATTTATTTCGTTTATTGGTAATTTAAAAAAAGAAAGTTCTGCGCGTTTTGATCGCTCTTGCGCGCAAGACGTCTTCGCCTAGTGTTGTCGGGAGATCACATCAAGCCCAAGTATGTAACGACCACCTAACGAGGTCATTATGACCGAGAACGAAGGTGGTTACTGTCGTTGACCAATCAATTTGCCATGCGCCATCAACCCAGGTCTCGTACACCCAGTATTGAGCGCTTGAAGGGTTCTCCATGACGCCGTTGATTCCGGTCACAAAAACGTCGGTCGAGATGTAGTATGTGAGGTTGACAATCTTCTGGGTCGCGTTGAATAGGTTCACATTAAGCGGAAACACAGTGTTATTGTACCAAACAGTGGTTCCATTGCCATAGTCGATTGCAATGCTAGCCTTTATTGTAACTTCATCGACGAGCGCTTGTAGGCTCGTTATCGTCTTCTGCTGGTTCTGAGTGGTCAGGAAGTAGCTTGCGGCCATAGAAGTCGAGGCCACAGCCCACACTAGGAAGATGACAGAGATTATCATCCACATGTTCGTCTTCATAGTCATCAGATATTATGGATAGATAATCCATCCATATAAGAATTGCCATTCCAGTTAATGATTTTAGCATCGTCGCCAAAGGAGTCATGATGCAACATGGCAGGAGACAGGGGCAGTATAAGGAAGCATGAATCAGGCGGAGGGGGTAGATATGGCGCACCGGTCAACGATGACGTCGAGCCGCTGCCCCAGATCGAGATGCTGCGCTCCAGCTACATCCCGGTCTTCAAGTGTACGATGTGCGCTCGGTGCTGCGCCGGAAAGGTCATCTCGCTATTCGATACGGACGTCCGGCGCCTCGGGGAATATGCAGAGAGCTGCACAGAGCAGATGGATGAGGAGGAGATGGCACTGACGGGGGCGGAGAGGAAGATGAGGATGGTCGACGGCAAGTGCGCCTTCCTCAAGGAAGGCAGGTGCACCCACTACGACCTGAGGCCGGACACCTGCAGGCGCCACCCGTTCATAGTAACCAGGAGGCACGTCCTGACTGCGTCGACTTGCTCAGGCATCGACTGGGCCGGGAGGCAGCTGCGGGGCACGGAACTGTTGCGCCTCTCGATGAGGATTGCCCCCAAGATTGATGCCTATATGGAGGCGCTGGCCGAAGAGCGGACAGGGAGGCGCGGCTAGCTGCTCTCGCCCTTCTCGATGCAGGCGCCCTTGCCGGATATGGAAGACCTGAAGGCGGTGCCCCCTGCCAAGGAGAGGGCAGTCATGACATCCTGCTCCCTGCCAGGGCATAGCGCAATCGCGCAGCCCCCGCCGCCGGCGCCTGTCAGCTTCGAGCCCAGCGCCCCGGCTGATCGTGCAGAATAGACCATCTCGTTGAGCTTCTTTGTCGAGACGCCGATCGACTCGAGAAGGCCATGGTTGACGTTCATAAGCATGCCAACCCTCCGGAGGTCGCCGCTCCTCATGGCAGAATCCGCCTCAGAGACCACCTTCCCGATCGAGCATAGGATCGAATCCACGGATTCCGGCGCAGCATCCCTCAGGTTCCTGACCCTGCGCAGCATCTCTCCCGTGCCGCATTCCCTCGGAGTATACCCTACGACGAGCGGCAGCCCCTGCTCAACCTTTACAGGGGTGATCGATGCCTTCCCTATCAGGGGGCGGATGAGCAGTATGCCGCCGCGGGTCGCGACTGCGGTGTCCATCGGGCTGGCGGCCCCCTGGACCTCAAGTTCGACCTTGTGGCCAAGAGCAGAGACCTCGTCGCTTTTGAGCTCGTGTCCCATGGCGGTGGAGTATGCTAGAATGGTGGCAACGCTTACCGCCGCAGAGGTTCCGAGTCCGGCGCCAACGGGCATCTCGGATTTTATGTGGACGTTTATGCCCTTCTTGATGCCGCAATGGCTCGAGGTCACCTCGATCGCCTTCCTTATGTACCCAACGGCATCCATGATGCGCACGTAATCGGTCTCTATGGAAACGTCCTTGCCGAGCCCGCCTATTGTGAGCACTATGCCGGGGATGCTGAGGTCCATCGCGTGGATCTTGATCAGGTCATCGCTCCTCTGCTCGACGGTGACGCGGACGCGCCGGTCTATCGCGCCGGCCATCGCTTGGTGCCCGTAGACCACGGCGTGCTCCCCGAAGAGGGCGACCTTGCCGGGTGCGGAGGCAGTAACCTTAGTCAATGCAATCATCATCACAGGCTCGATCCGGCTTTATGCAAGCCGGTCATCGGCAATATAATTGTCCCTTTTTGCATAAAAGACATGCCTTTTTTGAAGTGATAATCGGATCGCCACGCATACGTTTGTACTGACTCGTAGTCATCTGCGGATCGGAGTTCGGAGGTGATCTTGGGTCTTTGCAGAGCAGTTTATTAACGAAAAAAGAGCAGATGGACAGAACGAGGCAGTAAGTTGGCAAAATTAGACATCCCACCGGTAGACGAGATACTGCAGAGGGGAATTGCAGAAGTTATTCGTGAAAAGAAGAGCGCGAGTCTGAGCGAGCTTGTAAATGGCAGCAATTTTGCGAAGGTCGTAGAGGAGATTGAGAAGAAGGCGCATGAGATCTACCTTAAGGAGGAGGTGCATGCCGTGCGCAACAAACTGATACGCGAAGGGCTCTCAAAGAAAGATGCAGATATGGCGTCTAAGGCGTTCATAACCGATAACTTGGTCACGAGTATATCGAACACGAGAAGGGCGAGAGGCGGATCGTCTTCAGAAGGCATCCTCCGGTTAGTCCTTAACTCGATGGGCATTCCCTGCGAGAAGGGAAGGATTAAGGATAAGGGCTATCGACCTGATCTTGTGATTCCATCTAACGAGGTCATCTCATCAACCCCCGAAAGGGGGGTGGCTATCGCAGTTAAGAGGACGTTGAGAGAACGATGGTCAGAGGACATTGATGTGTTCAGATTCCCAAGGGGCATGTTCGTTCTGTTCCTGCCAGACCCGGATTTCAACAGGACAAAAGCTGAGGACATGATAAGCAAGGGAATGAAGGAGATCTACATTAACGATGAGCTGTATGAGAAGTCGGGTAGCTTCCTGACCAAAGAGTTCCACAAACTCTCGGATTTGCCAATGAACCTGCAGGCATACAAGGCGCCACCATCGAGGCATAGATGATTGAGGTCAATCAGGTCTCCAGAAGTCGAGTACATACTCCATCGTAGTTCCTAATGAAATGAAGTTGTTTGGCCATCCGAAAATTCCTACTTGGTTGACGAGGTTTCGCTTGTCCCAGATGAATGTGTTCCTGAACTCAAAGCCCGCCTTCGACAATGCCTCAATAACATAGATGTGGGTTGGATAGCGCTTATTCGCCTCCCACAAATCGTTCACATTGATGATGCAGTGCCCTCTCTTCTTCATGAGTGGCAATATTCCGCTATAGATCTCGGTCAAGGTCTTTTCATAAGAGTCGTGGTCCATTAAGCCCAAGTCGCGCGGGTCATTTGAGTACTGCTGTATTTTATGGTAATGCCCATTCTTGCGCAGGTCGCCCCTCATGCTCTTGTTCTCTCTCTTGCGCGTGAGGAAATGAGGGTAAGGTGGCGACGTTATGCTCAATGCCACGGTCTCCGCGTCTAGATAATCTGCAATGTTGTGGGCATCGTCCACTATTGCCAGCTGGCTTGTCTTCTCCCCGAATCTGCTTTGGGATAGCCTCGTGAGCGCAACATCTGCATACTTCTGCTGAAGGTCAAAGCCAACGGCGTTGCGCTCCAAGTCTTGTGCGGCGACCAAGGTCGAGCCTATCCCCATGAATGGGTCAAGAACAAGCTCTCCCTTATGCGTGAGCAGTTTAATGAAATGAGCAGGTAAGGAGATTGGGAATACGGCGGGATGAACGTCCTTGTCCCGAATGTCACGGCCTTCATAATAGAATTCTTTTATCGTCACCATTCCCTTTAGCCAGTCCTTTGCCGTGACGCAACTGATATTCTTTGGAGGGCAATCGCAGGTCTTGGTAAACCTGATTTGCAATTTCTTACTCTTGTCTGCTTTTTGCATCAGCATTGGCATTAAACCCCAGCTATCCTCTGTGCTCATAGCTCTACTTCACATCTTAGATATTTGACCAATATTAAAGCCTCGTCGGTGATGAGTGTTTCAATTGTCAGCTGTTGCCCACTATATACGCGGGTGTCCTA
>MAGS01000022.1:9941-21127 GCA_001717005.1 Candidatus Methanomethylicus mesodigestus
CATCCAGTAGTCAATCGCAATAGTCGTAGCAGTTTTATTTCCAAATAAGATGAAAGTTATAGGAATAAGGATAGATATCACCATCGAAGGTGCTATTCGTTGAGTGGGTCGACAGAGGCGTGGAACAGAAGGAGGTCGCTACAGGGCAGGGAGTGGGAGGCGAGGAGGGCGAAGTTCCTGTCGGGGAAGAGGTGCGAGTGGTGCGGCTCCGAAGGCGGGCTGGTCGTCGCGGCGGGGACCCCGCTCCCTCCATACATATCCCAGCTGAAGGAGGCGGCCGCCAAGATGCTCAGGGAACGGATCGATGCTGGCGAGTACTCCGAGCTGGAGCAGACGCTCGAGCAGTGCCCCCAGTGTGGAAGCACGTCGCTTGCGCGGCGGAAGCAGAAGAGGCCCGCCCTGAAGTGCAGGAACTGCAGGGCCGAATTCGACGCCCCGGAGAGGAGGACGGTCAAGACAGGCAGGGTCTCGCCGGAGCAGTGGAAGTCGTTCTGGGCCAAATATGCCCGCCCGATCAAGGAGAAGGTGATCGCAGAGAGGAACGAGGCGGGGGCGAGGCAGAGAAGTTTTATCGGCTGCATCGTGCTCTGCAAGCGGTGCCACTTTGCGCGCCAGAAGGGCATGACGCTCTGCCCGTCATGCGGAAAGGGCTACAGGAGACCGGGCAACGAACTCTGCTGGGAGTGCTTCAAGAAGACGGATAAGGGCAGGGAGGTCGCAAAGACGTACGAGCTCGTTGCCTATGAGCACCCGTGGTGCAGAAGGAAGTTTGGGGTCGCCCGCCGGTTCCTAGAACTGCTTAGCGAGCCAGAGGTCTGCTGCAGGGAGCTCTGCGCTGGCCTCGCCTCATGTAAGATTGCTGAGGAGAATGGCGTACGCAAGGCGCCGTGAGAGCGCCCGGTCGATGCTGCCGGAAAAAAGGGGGTGACCGGGCAGGGTTGTGCGCTGATCAGGCGATGTAGCTAGGGTTTGGACCGGGCTTTGGCTTCTGCTCCTGCGACTGTATGATGGGCAGAGGTATCGGCGGAGGCACGTTCAACGACCTGGCCAGCAGGATGCACTCTACGAATGCGGCGTTGGATATCGCCTGGAGCATGCCCGGCGGGAGGGTCTTCTTCTCTTCGAATGCATTCTTCAGGTCGCCTATCTCCTTCTGTCCCCCCACTACCTTTATCGAGCCCTTGAGCGTCAGGTTCGCTACGGCTGGGTTGTAGTTCACTGCAAAGACGAAGCCGAAGTCAATGCCGCCCTCGAATGGGACGGCCCGGGTTATGCTGATGTTCGTTGTGACCTGCAGGTTCACCATCCCTTTCTCAAGGTCCATCAGTTTTTCGCCGTTTATCTGGGAGAGGCTAACGTTAACGTTCACGTTCGGAGGCAACATTGGAGGCATGATCATCATCTCGATTGTATCACTTACTAATCGTGGCTAAGAAAAAGGTTGCGGTTGTTCGCCTGACATGCCCGGCTCACCGCCTGATGCGCTTCCAGCCGTAGACAGACGGGTCGTAGAACGGCATGGCGACGATGGTTCCGCCGACCATCCTCCCCCTGACGTCCGCCTGCACCCGCTCGCCCACGCCGGGGGGCGGGGAGGCGTACCCCATCGCCACGGACGACCCCATCGTCGGCGAGAAGGTGCCGCTTGTGACGCGCCCGATATCATTCCCTTTGTGGAGGATCCGCTGCCCTTCGCGGGGTATGATGCGGCCATCCATGCGCATGCCCACCAGGCGCTCGCCGGTACCCTGCCGGGCCATCGCCGCCAGTGCGCCCCGCCCTATGAAGCTAGGCTTCGACATGCCGACGGCGAAGCACAGGCCGGCCTCTATAGGGGTCCTGGACTCGTCCAGCTCCTTCCCGTATAGGCACAGGCCGGCCTCTATGCGGAGGACGTCTCTGGCCCCAAGACCCGCGGGCGCGGCTCCGCTCTCATGGACTCCGTGCCAGAGCGCCGCGGCGCGGTCGAGGTCGTGGGAGATCAACTCGAACCCATCCTCCCCCGTATACCCGGTCCTGGAAACGAGGCAGTCGGCCCCGGCTATCCTGCATCTGGAAGCCCTGTACCGACGCAGGCTGCGCAGGTCGCCCTCGGAGACCCTCCCCAGCACCTCGGCGGAGAGGGGGCCCTGCACGGCCAGCATGAACGTGGAGTCGGAGATGTCTAGCGCCTCGACGCTCAGACCCTCGGCATTCCTGCTGAGCCAGTCAAGGTTTTTTGACCTGTTCGAGGCGTTCCAGACGATCAGGTACCTGCCGGGCTCCAGATAGTAGATGATGAGGTCGTCGATGACGCCGCCCTGCTCGTTGAGCATGAGGCTGTACTTGGCCTGCATGGGCTCCAGCGCAGCCACGTCCGCGGTCATAATCCGGTTCAGCAAGAGGACGGCGTCGCCGCCAGACACGATCACCCGCCCCATGTGGCTCACATCGAACGCGGTGCAGCCGCGCCGGGCCGCCAAGGCCTCGGGTATTATGCCCTCGAATGCCATAGGCATATCGAATCCTGCAAACTCGACGATCTGGCTGCACCCGGCGTACAGGTCATAGAAAGGGGTCTTCTTGGCCAACTTGCCCACCATTTATGCTGGGTTACAATATTCGGCTGAAGGGTATAAAAACGCTTTAAGGCCCGTCGACCAGATAAGATGCGATGCGGCGGTCCGGCCGTTTGGGTGGGGGCTAGTTTGGTCACAAGCAGGAGTGGCAAGGTGGTTCCGCTGGTGCTCCTCTTCTTCTTGTCACCCGCCATCGGAGAGCTCCTCTCGGGTTCGTCGCCGCCGGCAGAGTTCTTCAGCCCGTTCAGCCTCGCGCTCCTGTCGTGCCTCTACGGCAGCGGGGCGATAATCGCCAGGGAGCTGAAGGTGAGGTGGAGGAAGGACTTCAGGTCGGTCCTTGTGATGGGCGGGGCATACGGGATACTGGAGGAGGGGCTGATGGTGAAGAGCTTCTTCGACCCCGCCTGGATGGACCTCGGTGCGCTAGGCCAATTCGGCAGGTTCCTTGAGGTGAACTGGGTGTGGGCGGTGCTCCTGACGGTCTACCATGCCGTATTCAGCATAGCGATTCCGATAGCGCTGGTTGAGATAGCGCTACCGAGGCAGAGGGGCGAGAGGTGGACCACGGACAGGCAGCTCCACATCTTCATGGTGCTCATAGCGGCGGTAACGGCATTCGGTTTCGTCTTCCTCACGCCTTACAGACCACCGCTCCTCCAATACTCCGCCGCTGCGGCATGCGTGCTAGCGGCAGGGTGGGCGGCGCACAGGATGGGGCGGCTCCGATGGCGACCGGGAGGTGGGGCTGCGCCGGTCAGGAGGATGCTCCTCGCGGGGCTGGCATTCGCGACCTTCTTCTTCATCTTCGACTTCCTCGGCCCATACATATTCCTCAATCCGGCGCTGAACATAGCGGCGGTAGCCCTGCTGGTGTTTGGCATGTGGAGGCTTTTGGAAAGTTACGACTGGGACTGGGGAGGAAACGCAAAGCCGAAGCTTGCGCTGGTCTCGGGCGCCCTGCTCTTCCTCATCGTGCTTGCGCCCCTCCAGCAGCTGGACGCCACAAGGGCGGACAACACGTCGGGGATGGCGCTCGTCGGCATCGCCGCGGCGGCGCTCCTGATGCTGTTGTACTACAGGATATCCAAGCAGGCTCAGGATCAGGGCGCGCCCTCGCCCCAAGGAGAGTAGCCCGGGAGCGCGGTAATCGCCTTCCTAAACGCATCGGACCTCAGGCAAGCCTTGAAGGCTACAACGGCGGGCTTCTCTGCGGACGAGGGGTTGACTATAAAGTCATACTCCTCGTCGGACATCGGGATGAAGTCCAGCCCGTATGATACGGCGACGCTCTTGACGCCCACGCCTGCGTCCGCCCGCCCCTGGCTTATGGCCGCGCCGACCGCAGAGTGGGTCTTCGCCTCCCAACGGTATCCCCTCACGTATTTGGCTATGGAGCCGAAATCGATGCCTTTGGCAACGGCCGCCTTCGAGAGCTCCATGTCGATCAGCATGCGGGTGCCGGAGCCCCTGTTGCGGTTGACGAATATGATATCATCCCCTATGATGTCGCCCAGGCACCGGATGTCGCGGGGGTTGCCGCGAGGTACCATGATGCCCTGCAGGCGGCGGTACCCCTTCAGGATGCAGCAGCCGCCGAGGCCGTACTGTGCCAAGTATGGCGCGTTGTAGGACATTGTTTTTGGGTCGAGCAGGTGGGCGCCAGCGATGTCCGCCTCCCCCCTAGAGACCGCGGCGAAGCCACCCTGCGAGCCTATGTTGGCGGTCTTTGCCTGCGTCCCGTCCTGCCTGTACAGCAGCTGGAGCAGGATGTCGAGCCCGGGGCAGTGGCTTCCCATGATAACTAAGTCGGGGCGCCGCTCGCCGGGGAAGAGCCGCACCACGACCTCCTCGCCGGCGTCCACATACTCGTCGTCCTCGGATATGACGACATAGCCGTCCGCCTTGGCGAGCGCGCTTGTTGCCCCAGAGCTGGCGATTATCGGATAGACCACAGGAGACTCACGGGAGTTTATGACGTGCACGGGCAGCAGCCACCTGCGCCCCTTGGCGCCGTTGACGCGCTGCGCGAGGCGCCCCCTCTGCAGATGCGCGGGCAGGGCAGAATTCCCCGCGACCAGCTCTATGAACGGCTTAACTAGCTGGTCAAAGATCATGAGTGCCGAGACGGGGTATCCAGGAAGGCCGATGACGGCCTTCCCGTTGTGGGAGGCGATTATCGTAGGCTTACCCGGCTTGATCCTGAGGCCGTGCACCAAGATCCCGGGGGTGCACACGTCCTCCAGGACGCGGTAGGCCAGATCGCCCGTCCCTGCCGACGTGCCGCCTGATATCAGGACGAGGTCGAACTCCTTGACGGCGTCCTCGATTGCCGACTTGATGCAGGCGTAGTCGTCGTCCGCATGGCCGTAGTAGATGCCCTCGCCGCCGGCTTCCTCGACCGCGGCGATCAGGGACGTCGAGTTGACGTCGTATATCTTGCCGAACGAGAGGCTGGCACCAGGCGGAACCAGCTCGTCCCCAGTAGAGATTATCCCTACTCTTGGCCTCCTGAAGACCTGCACGCTGGCCAGCCCGATCGCAGACAGTATGGCGACCTCCCGGGGGCCTATGACCGTGCCCTGGCGCAGTACCATCTCGCCGATCTGCACATCTGAGCCGGAGGAGGCGACGTTCTCGCTGGGCGCGACGCCTCTGAAGAATGTGACGGTGTTGCCCCTCCTCGAGGTGTACTCGACCATGACCACGGAGTCTGCCCCCCGGGGGAGCGGGGCCCCGGTCGCGATCTCGGCGCAGGTGCCCCGCCTGACCTCCGCGGGTGAACCGTCGCCGGCGCTTATCGAGCAGACCACCTCTAGAGAGACGGGGCGCTGGTCTGATGCGCCCTCGATATCCTCGGATGATACGGCGTAGCCATCCATCTCTGCCCGGTCGAACGGAGGCAGGTCGACGCTTGAGAATGCGTCGATTGCCATGGTCCTCCCCCTCGCGTTGGAGAGGGTTATCGATTCGGACTTTGTTCCATGCGCGGTGTTGGCCAGCAGTATCGAATAAGACTCCTCGATCGAGGCCAGTTTGTGGAATATCTTCCTTGCGTTATCGCTATTGCTGCGCATTGCTCAGTCCTCCAACAGTTCGACGTTGACCTCGGAGCCCTCCTCCACCCCTTCATAATCCTCGCCGATGACAACGATGCCGTCGGCCCTTGTTATTGAGGAGAGGAGCCCCGAGCCGGTGATCGTGATTGGCGATGCAAGGAGTCCGCGCCCGGCCTCCTCGAGGCGCACCCTCAGGTAATGTCTTATGCCAGGCGTCGTGGGCACCCTCCGCGCCATCCTCGCCTTTACCACACGGCGCTTCGCCTGGCCGACGCCCGACCATCGCCTGAGCAGGGGCAGGACTATCGCCTCAAACCCAACCATTGCCGAAACGGGGTAGCCAGGCAGCATGAAGAGGGGCTTGCCTTTGACGATGCCAAACCCGAACGGCTTCCCCGGCTTGATCGCAACGCCGTGGAAGAGCACGCCTTCCTTTGAGATCGACTTGGCTGCCTCCGGGACCAAATCCTTTCCGCCCACGGAGGTCCCACCTATCGAGACGACTGCGTCGGATGATGAGGCCAGCTCGAGCATATTACCTGATATGTCGGCGCTGCTGTCGCCCACTATGCCGCCATCTTTGACCTTGCAGCCCGCTGCGGATGCCATCGATGCGAGCATCGGGCGCGTCGAGTCGATTATGCTCAGGTCATTACCCGCAGCGCTGCCCACGCCGACGAGCTCGTTGCCGGTCGAGAAGATGCCGATAATTGGGCGCCTCCGAACGGAGACTGCGTTGCAGCCGACCGAGGCCAGCACGCCGATGTGCCATGGCCTGATAACCCTGCCGCATTCCAGGATGGCGTCGCCCGTGCGTATGTCCTCGCCCTTGATCGAGACGTTGGCGCCCCGCGGGACTGGCTTCGAGACGGACACCCTCCCACCGAGCCGCTCGCAGTCCTCTGCCATGACGACGGAGTCTGCCCCGTCCGGAACCCTCGCGCCGGTAAATATCTCCACGCATTCGCCCCTGGATAACGGACCGGCTGGGGGCGCCCCGCCAGCCTCGGATGTGCCCTTGAGGGCCAGCTCTGCAGGGTTGCTGTGGGATGAGCTGTATGTGTCCTCTGACCTGACGGCGTAGCCATCTACAGCCGACCTGTCGAAGGGAGGTATGTCGACAGAGGATGTGACCCGCTCTGCAGAGACCCGCCCGCAGCCGGACTCCAGTCGGACCTCCTCGGGTCCAGGAATCCAGTCGCCAAATCGGTCGAGCACCAAGGATATGGCATTATCCACAGGCAGCAGTGCCTTGAACCCCTTCATCGTCCGCAATGGCGCTTACCTTCCCATAGCATTAGAAGCATGCACCTAATTATTTGAATTGGTCCAAGGCGCAGATGCGGTCAGAGTGCGGGGATCGGGATCGGCCCGTTCTCGGTAACGGAGTATCCTGTGAAGGAGAGGAAGGTCAGCTGCAGACCCCCCATGCCGTATGCGTCGGGGTTCCCCGCACCTATCTCCGAGGTGCTGATTGTGACTGCGAAGCCAAGCATGGTGCTCCCGCTCGAGGGGTCGACGACGTTTGTGAAGCCGCTGGTGCGCGCATCATAGTCTTTTGAGAAGAGCAGCACATCCTGACTGTCGTAGATCTTCACGATCACATAGCCGTTCGACGGTCCCACCTTGCCGTTGGCGTCGTGTATGGCGAAGGATACGACGTAAGAGCCCTCCGCCAGGCTGCCATCCACGTTGACGAAATTGAACCCGGCAGGCTGTATCTCGACCTGGAGAAGCACCATAACAGCGATCGTCGAGAAGACTATCACGAACAGGATGATGACGGGGACGAGGAAGTACTTGCGCACGGGGGTGCTGTAGAGCCAGTGCAAGGGCCGACGCTTTTTGTCCTGAGCGGGCTCCTCTGCGGCGACCGGCGGCGCCGAGGTGACCTTTGAGATTGATGAGAGCGCCTCACCGAATTGGGAGGCGCATTCAGGGCAGTACTTCGCGTCCCGTGGCAGGTTCCTTCCGCATTTTGGGCATTTGGGCATGCGAAGCGCCTCAAGGTTTCGTTTGCGGCTGTACACGTACTGGCGGAGGCTTTAATATCATTCTGTTCAGGATCGTGTTAGTGCACCCGCTGCGATCGGATTTTTGCATGGACGTTTTGCACAGACACGGGCAGGCGTGAAGGGCCACCGGGCGCCGCGGCAGCATTGAGTGGAGAGGCTATGCCTCTTGCGCCTTCGTCAGATTGACGCCGGATACTATCACCGATGGCATAAGAACGGGGGTGTGAACCTCCCACCAATGCACCCACTGCCTCCCCGCGCCTGTGCCCCTTACCGAGTTGAAGACCCTGATGAGATTGTCGCTGATCCTTGCCCCCTTGATCGCGCCCTTTATCTCCCCTTTCTCGACAAGAAATGCGCCGTCGCGGCAGATCGTCGAGAAGTCGCCTGTACCGTAGTTCTGGAAGCGCGTATACCAGTTGCTGATGACCATGATTCCCCGCCCGAGCTCCTCCAGCAGATCGCCTTCGGCGATTCGACCGGCACCAACGGAGAGGTTCCATGGGCCGGGGGCGATCCAGCCCGCGTTTCCTGTCGTTGATGCCTTGAACCGCCGTGCAGTGGACGAGTTGTGGAGGTATGTGGATATCACGCCGTTCTCCACGAGCCGGTTGCACCGCGTGGGCTGGCCCTCGTCGTCGAATCCCCGCGAGCCTAGGTTCCGCGGGTCTGAGGCGTCATCGATCATGTTCAGGCCCTCGGAGAGGGCGCGGTCGCCAAGGCGGTTTGCCAGACAGGACATCCCGGTCTCGACGCTGAAGGCGGAGAAGGCATTGCCAAGCCGTTCGGCAAGATTTGCGCCTATGATCGGCGACAGGCATACATCGTGCCTGCCTGCGCTCCATGGAACGGTGGTCCGGCTTAGCCTGACAATGCTCCCGGCGGCCGCCCCCGCCCGCTCTGGCTCCAGCGAGGCGATGCGTGATGCGCAGCTCATGCCTTGCCCGTAGGACCCGCCGCCGAATGCCCGCACATTAAGGTCGTACCCTGAACTCTCGTCATATCCCTCTGCCCCCGTCGTCGAGAGTATGCACTGCCTGACGGTTGTGGCGGTCATCACGCCGGCGACCCGCTCTGCGCCCTCCTTCAGTGAGGCGATTATCGATGCGGAGACGATGTCGCGAAGACGCTCAAGGTCGATCTCCTCGGCCTCCAGCCGGTCTGCAAACCGTTTCCCCCGCGGGGGCTCCGCGTCCTCCTGCTCGGGCATCAGTGAAGCCTCGGACACCGCCTTCTCGATTCCCCTGCTTATAGCGTCTTCAGAAAGGTTCTCGAAGCGGGTTATTACCCTCCTTCTGCCGAATATGGTCAGCAGGTCTATTGCGGTGGAGCTCCAGCTCTGGACAACGGTGATCTTGCTGTTGCTGAAGCGGATCATGGACTTCTCTACGTTTGACGGGAGAGCGATGACGTCGCTGGCCCCCTTGTTGATCAGCGTATTGATCAGTTTTTCGCCCAGCTGGTAGAGTGATTCCTTCATTGAGATCCCCCGCAGCGCCCGTGACATCGGCATGCAGATGGTTTGAGTTGAATATGAGGGCGCACCGCAATAATAAGCTGTTCCTCGGCGTTTTTGTGCCGCAAGCGCCTACGCCGATCGCGCGGTTCGGTCTGCCGGCCACCCAAATCCCCGACCGCATGCAGCGATCGTGCCTGCCGCGACGGGCAGCCGAACAGAATCGGAAATAAGAGGGCAGAGCATCACATAAAATAACGTGAAGGGTGTTGGCCACTGCCAGAGCGCACCGATTGCTGCTCGAAGAGAGGCTGAGATGAGGGGGCACACAGAGTGGGCAGGATAGTGATGCTGGCGGATCTGGACTACTTCTACGCTCAGGTCGAGGAGAGGAGGGATCCGCCGCTTATAGGCACGCCGGTCGTGGTCTGCGTCTATTCTGGCAGGACCGAGGACAGCGGCGTTGTCGCGACCGCCAACTACGCCGCACGGGGTTATGGAGTCAAGTCAGGGATCCCAATCTCGCTGGCCAAGAAGAGGCTCGCTGGCACGAATGCAAAGTTCCTGCCCATGGATCACGACTTCTACAAACAGGCATCGGACAGGGTCATGGCAATCCTGAAGCGGAATGCGGACGAGTTCGAGCAGGTAAGCATAGACGAGGCCTACCTCGACGTCAGCGCGAGGTCTGCCGGCTTCCAAGAGGCGGCGACCCTGGCGCGCAGCATAAAGGATGAGGTGAGGGCGAGTGAGTCGCTTACGCTCTCGATTGGAGTCGGCCCAAACAAGGTGGTAGCGAAGATAGCATCCGACGTGAAGAGGCCCGACGGACTCACCGTCGTGAAGGATGGGGATACGAAGGCTTTCCTGTCTCCGCTGCCCGTCGAAAGGCTCGTTGGGATCGGAAAGAAGACCTCAGAGCGGATGGGAGAGATGGGCATAAGGACCATCGGCGAACTGGCGGCGTTCGACCATGCTGTGCTGGTCAAGGAGTTCGGCAGGGCGCTTGGGTCATACTTCCACAAGGCATCGAACGGTGAGGACGAGGAGCCGGTCCATGAAAGGGGAGAGAAGGAGTCGATAAGCCGGATCGTAACGCTCAAGGAGGACACGAAGAACCCGGAGAAGATCCTTGATGCGGCTTACAGGCTCTGTGAAGAGACCATGGCAAAGGTGAGGGACAGGAGGCTGCTATTCAGGAGGGTCGGCATAATCGCCATAACGACGGACCTCACCATCAGGATGAGAGACAAGAGCCTGACGGCACCGACCGATGACCTGCAGATCATGAGGAGGACGGTGAAGGAGCTGCTTGAGAGGTATCTTGCGGGGAATCGCCAAGAGCTCAGGCGCGTGGGCGTGCACGTGTCGGGACTCGTGAGGCGCACGGAAGGGCAGAGCCAACTTACGGGCTTCCTTTAAAAGAGGATAGAGGTGCGCGGTTGCGATGGCATGGGTTACAACAAATTTATCTTGAGTGTCCCTCATGGATATGTCCCAGTGAGAGAATATGGATTGCGCGGATTTGTCAAAGAAGCTTGCAGAGACACTCGGTCTCGACGTCAAGCCCGTCGCTGTCAAGTTCCTGAAGCCCGGCGAGGCGATCCCCGAAGGCTTCGCCCTCCCCTCTAGGAGGATGAGGTTCTGCCAGGCAGTGATGGAGGCGGGGTGGGGCAGGGCACTTGCCATACTTCCAAACGAGATGGCTTGCGGACCGGGTCCAGGGTCGTTTGGGGGTTTAGTGAAGGAGAAGGTCAGCAAGGGGGAGGTCCACCACGCCATCGGACTCTTCGAGAGCGACGATGCGGCCTCGAAGTGCCTGGGCTCCAACACCAAGATGATGCCGGGATCGGTCTCGGCTGTTCTTGTGGCCCCGCTCTTGGAGTGCAGGATGGAGCCGGACACGGTCATTGCGAGGGTGAATGCTGAGCAGGCGATGTGGCTGTGCCACAGCAGGGCCTTCCATGAAGGGAAGCATCTTACGTTCGATGTGCAGACCGAGGCGTGCTTATGCTCCGGGATGGCAGTGGCGCCATACCTCAAAAACGAGGTGCAGCTAGGGTTCGGATGCTATGGCTCAAGGTCAAACACGGACCTAAGT
>MAGS01000023.1 GCA_001717005.1 Candidatus Methanomethylicus mesodigestus
GCTCTAGCTCAATGGTAAGCCTATTGGCAAATCTTAATTTTTTTTATTAACGAACCTTCATACGGCTTGAATATAGTTTCGTTCTAATGGTTAGTATTATATATCTGCCGGCTTTTTCTGTTACAATCAACACATTCGTTGGTGGGTAAAATGGCGGACGCCGTCAAAATTGCTGCCCTTGTAAAGGATTTTGGAAATACGCGCGCTATCGACAACCTAAGCTTCAGCATCGCCGAAGGGCAAGTGTTTGGGCTATTGGGGCCGAACGGCTCTGGCAAGAGCACCCTCATGAAGATGATGACGGGGATAATCAAACCAACATCTGGCAGCATCAGCATCTTCAACGACGATCCGCAGAAGAACCCGATTGCTGTAAGGCGCACCATTGGCTATGTGCCCGAAACCCCTCGATTATACGATTTTCTTACGGCGCGGGAATATTTAGACTTCATTGCGGATGTTTATGGCGTGCCCTTCGACGCAAAGAAGGAAAGAATTGCCCATTTCCTTGAGGCGTTCGACCTTAAGGGAAGAGAAGACGAAATGATTAGTGGGTATTCGCAAGGGATGCGACAGAAAGTAGCAATCGCCGGCGCACTGATGCACAAACCAAAACTGTTGATAATGGATGAACCCTTAAACGGTCTTGACCCTCGATCAGCAAAAATTGTAAAGGACCTCCTTAACAAGCTGGCGACTGATGGAATAACCGTAATCTTCAGCACCCACGTCCTTGAGATCGCTCAGGCAATCTGCAACCGTGTGGCGATAATATACAAGGGCGCCCTGCTCTCCGAAGGGAACATCGGCGATCTCAAGCAAATGGCCGGCATGCCCGGATCGAGCCTGGAAGAGGTTTTTCTCAAGCTGACCGGCACAGACGATGTCAGGGCGGTCGTGGAGGAGCTTCTTAGATGAAGCCAAGCAACATACGCCTATTGGCGTCCATTCTGTTGCTGTCTCAGTTGCGGTTAAGGAGCGATAAAGGCAAAACATCAAAACTTAGAACACCGAAAGGCTTAGCCATAATCAATACGTTGGTGTTTTTAGGTTGTTTTCTTTTTGTATATTTGATATTGTTTGCCATTCCGATGGAGGACTCGTTACCTGTCCGGCTCCTATCAACACAAATCATGTCTTTCCTCCCAATCATCACCCTGTCCTTCATGATTCTCTACAGCATACTCTTCATAATTGGTGAGTCCGCCCAGTTCTCTTCCAGTGAAATAATTAATTATATGCCCATAACCGCCACAGAGTTTGTCCTGGCCTCTTCACTATCAACCGCGTTCATGTATCTCTACATCTTAACTGCTGTTTTGGGGATCTCCCTAGGACTCGCAGTCCATTTTGGCGCTGTTGAAATATGGGCGCTGGCCGCCATTTTAAGCGCCTTCTTCATGATTGTCGGCGGCTTCGTTGGAGAAATTATACGCGCCACCATAAATCGCGCCTCATCAAGCTTTTCGAAGCGTGGCGGGCGTTCGGCAATAATTACAAGGGCCATCCTCATCGTTGTAATTCTCGCACTATCGCAGCTTTTCTTTAATCCCAATCTGATGTTCCGCCTACTCCAAAGCTTTGCACCACAGATGTACGTCCTCTGGTTCGTACCGGTGATATGGCCATCCCTGGTTGTTTTGGAACTCGTTGCTGGCAACGTTATGTGGTCGCTGATCTATTTCATATCCACCGTAGTGTTCGGTCTTTCGATGATGGTAATCGGTATTGCGCTAAGAAAACGGTATTGGGTACCATTGCCTGTTACTATACGTCTCTCCGCTCCAAAAGAGGGTAAATACTCTCGGGTAGGGTGGCTTGGCAAGCTTGGCTTTACGGTACCTGAATCCGCAATAATGCGTAAGGACATGAAATCGCTTCTCCGCAGAAAGGAGATGGTTCGTTTCTTGGCCTTGCCTATAATTATATTGATTCCCCTGTTCCTTACCTACACTGGCATCGAGGAAATCGAAGCCACTTACTTCATGGCCTCAATCTTGAGCTTTACGGGCGCCGGAATGACTGCATTATTCCTGTCAATAATTGCTATAGGTCAAGAGGGACCGGCGATATGGTCTCTATACTCCGCGCCACTAAGCGCGATAGAGCTATTCAAGGCGAAGATCGCTCTACCCGTCATGCTGTCTCTGATTCCAGGGATCGCTCTACCCGTCGTTATATCGATTCTATACGGGCTACCTTCGTTGGCCGCGTTCGGTCTCACCAGTATTACGATGCTTATCTGCGCTCTTGCTTCTTTTACTGGATCCTACTACGGCTCGAAATATTGCGACCTTGAAGAGAAGCCACGAAGCACCTATGTCAGGGGCACCGGCATGCTTCTTGCCTTCCTTCTTATGGGCGCGTTAGGGCTGTTAGGGGGGGCACCAATTATCTTTTATCTATTCATGAAGCCTTTTGCACTTTCAATAGGCTTGACCTCTACCTATTGCCTTATTGCAAGCATTGCAGTCTATATCGTGCTGCTGCTTCCCACCTTCAGATTAGCCTCCTCATCAATGAAACAACGATTTTCAGAATTTACAGGCACATGATCACTCCACCACCAGCTAATGGCCGCGTCTTGCATTTTTTAGTTAATAAAACGTCGTCGCTCCCCTCGAAAACATTGATAGTTTCATATATGTGCGCAATCGTTTGGATAGATAGATGGTGGAAATGCCGATTGAGCTTTTTACCAGTGCCGGCTGCGTTAACTGCCGGAAATTAAAGAAACTTTTGCCGCAAACATTGGCCAAAAACGGGGTTTCAATCAAGGACGTTATAGAGCGGGACGTATGCGACGCCACCGTGCTTGCCGACCTACTCATGCTCGGAGTGGATACCGTTCCAACGCTGCGAATAGGCGATTCGATAATAACCGGCGAAGNGCAAGAAGCGATACAAACGAGCCTAACCGTCTCGTTTCAGCGGCTGTAGGATTAGCGATCCCTCATGACAAGAACCACTACGGTTACCTTTCAGAGCACCACGACTTCGGTTTAAAAGAAGACGTCTCAGGCGAATATGCGGAGGACCTTGCTGCAACAATGCTTGCTACGACGCTGGGAATCCCATTTGACCCGGACAAAGCATGGGACGAAAGGAAGCAGATGTATAAGGCAAGCGGGAAGATCTTCCGGACAAGGCACATCTGCCAATCCGCTGAGGGCAATAAGAACGGGCTTTGGACAAGCGTTTTGGCAGTCGCAGTTTTGATAATGTAGGCCTACACCAACAAACAAAACCGCAGTCAGCCTCCTTTTTACACCCTTTTTTCAATACCTGCCCTTTCTTCCATGAACTTCACAAACCTCTCTTCGAGCCTAAGTTCCTCCAGCCATCGGGCAGTTCCTTTACTTGGGCGTTCGAACTCAAAACCCCGCTCTAGGAAGTAATTTTTTGCGTCTTTTACCGTCGCATGCTTGCCCGCATATTCCGAGATAAATACCGGCAACCCTTTCTGCAGCTCCCCTGGATATATGTCCCAAACCCATACCGCCGACCGGCAGCCCCCCTCCGCCTCTACGATCATCAGAAAATAAAATTCCCCATTTTTCTTCATGAGCATAAGTTTTTGTTCTTTGCCGGCGCAACTCCCCCTGCCTACCTTGTTACCCCGTTGTGATCTATTGCGGTCACCTTATTTAATTTAAAACAATAAAACACCCCCCGTCTCCGTATTGATTTTTTTTACATCCGAAAAAGTTTATAAGATTCGCATCTTGTCTTTAAAAAGAAAGACGCCCATTCTATATGTATTGATAGCGGGGTAGGGTAGCCAGGTTATCCCGCGGGGCTCATATGCCCCGTGAGGGCTGGGAAACCCCGAGATCGGTGGTTCAAATCCACCCCCCGCTACCATCTATTTACATTTAACCGGAACAGTCATCTTTTTTATATGGCGATATGATGTGACTGTGTTTGTTATGATCATCCTGCTTTCTGGCGAAAAGAAATATTCCGTTGAAGGCGAAGCCCTTGATAAGGTGAATTCGATGGGGCGGGAGATCTTTGAAGCGCTGGAGCGGAACGACATCGCAACAATGTGCACTCAACTTAAAGCCCTTCACTCCTATGTTAAAGAAAACGGCACCCGCGCCGACCCTTACAAGAACGCTGACGTAGTCATACCGCCGGCAGACTGCGATGCAAACGAACTCAGAGACTTCTTTAACCTTCAAAAGACGCCATAGAAAACCACGGGCGGTCCGGACCAACCAGACTTTTCATGACCATAGCGTTTCAGCGGCTTAGTGAGGTGCCTCATCGCCTTTGGTGGCGGCATGTAATTCCCAACGCATATTTTTCTTTCACCATCTAACATATTGGCCGGTTCCTTCCTTCCGCATCGCCTGCACTGATACCCTTTTCCCTTTCCCTCCGATTTCATGCTCTTACCACAACCCGGGCAGCGGGGGTTCCTTCCCTTGACCCTGACCAAATCTAAGACTTCCATCCTCTCAAGATTCAATGTAATCCCGTCCTGTCCGTGCACCTTCACACCGCCATATGCCCTCACCGCGTCTCCTTGGACAAGTGCGGCGAGCGCGTTCCTGAAGCTAGCCGAAGGCTCGTAAGCCGCAACATCAATCTCGCCCGACCCATCGCTCAGCCTGGAGATGACGTGCCCTCCATGTATTCTCATGGGCTCCTTGCATACGGTGCCCTCCACCACGGCCGCCATGTATGGCTTGAGGCTCCCTATTCTCCTCCGTTGCGACAGGTGCGCATCGGTTCCTTGGTTAGAGCGATAAATTACCCATCTCTCCCCGCCTGCGAACTTTACAATATCTAATGCCCTCATAAGCAGGGGCGGACTTTCGCCTCTGATCCCAAACAAGACCGGATCCGGGCCATGAGGGGTCACGAGCAATCTCTTGGATTCGGGATCTATGTTGTTGAAGCTACCGTCGCCCACTTCACTGTCATAACGCCTGACGCTCTCAAAATCGACCTCTCGTTTCTTACCCCAGAGCACCTTCCCCCTATAGACTGCCAGCTCAAACGTATGGTCTCCTTCGAGGGTGTTACCGATCGCGGCCAACGCGCCCACGATGCCTCGCCCACCCCTGATCGTTTGATATTTTACGTTATAGTTTCCGATCGCATTTAACGCCTCTTCGATGGGAACCACTTCGCTCAAAGCCTTCTTGCCAAGGGTTTTGAGCCCTACCGGCACGGTGTCCGATTGACAAATCGCTATTCCCGGCTGGTTCTTTGGATCCTCACGGTCCCGGTACTTCTCCACATACTCCGTTGCCATTCCGAGGAGCTCTTCTGCATCGCAGTCGGATTCAAATCTTAGACAGACTGCTGCATTACCCCTTGACTTCCATGGAATGTTTGGATTCAACCTGATTAGGTTCGGATAATCGATGAAGCTCGACGTCTTAAGCAGCCTCTCGATAAGAAGCGCAGCTATGTATGTCGTACATCCCATCTTAAGCGAATCCGTGTCATCTAGCCCTAGATGGTAGATTGGCATAGATCAGACCGTTTTTAGATATCGGCGACGATTAGCGTCATCGTCGACTGGACCTCGTTCATCCTTCTGATATGCCAGGTCACGTCTTCCTTGAGCTTCTCTGTTGCACTGTCGATCTTGATCTTTGCGACTATATCGTATGTTCCGTATACCGTGTGGACTTCTTCAACCCCTTCCATTTTGCTCAACTTTTCAACTACCTTCGCCTCGGCGCCCGCTGCGGTATTTATCAAAATGAAAGCCGTTGGCATACAACTCTCCAAGGAATCAATAATATATGCCCCTTAAGTAGATTTTCTTTGAGGGTTAAAAACGGCTAGCAACCTGAAACCTGGCATCTTCATATACCACAAGAAGGAGTGCGACCCGAAGAAGTGCACCGCCACAAAAATGGGGCGTTTGGGGCTAGCAAAAATAGTCTTCAACTTGAGGGCCCTGCCCTTTGGTTCGATCCTTCTTTACCCATTCAGCAACAATCTGCTCTCCCCTACCGACAGCGATGCCATTATGCACTGCGGCATTTCCGCCGTTGACTGTTCATGGAACCGAATCGCACCGGAAGACCTTTCGAAGCACTCGAAGCCCCGCATTTTGCCTTTTCTGTTGGCCGCTAACCCGACCAATTATGCTGTGCCTTTCAAACTGAGCACCTTAGAGGCGATCTCCGCCTCCCTTCTGATCTGCGGATTCGAGGACTTTGCGCTTGAACTGCTTTCAAAGGTCAAATGGGGCGAGGCGTTCCTTGCGCTTAATCGAGAGCCGCTGTCACTATATCGTAGCGCCAAAGACGAGGCTGAAATCAGGGCCGTCTCTGATGACTATAGAAAACTCTATGAGGTCTAACCCGCCGCGACTCTGTAATTCACTTAGGTAGAATGGCTTTCATCCTTAAGTGCGAAGTATTCATTAATCCCTCCGCATATTATATTTTGTAAACCGTCTTTCTGGTCTCCCTACACTATCCTTAGAGGAGATTAATGCCAGAGACGCAAAATTCAATGGCTTGAGAGGGGCTATGGCATGAAGATTGAAAATCGCAAGATGAATGGCGACTTCAAGGTATCCGAAGAATTGACGCTTAATGGGACTGTTGGAGGCAGCACCATCGTCGCTGATAAGGGGTTTTTAGTGCTGAACGGGGTGATCTCCCAGGACCTTATCCTTGAGAAAGGCTCGAAGGCAGAGATATGCGGGGCAGTGAATGGAAATGTATACAACAAGGGCGGTGAGCTGCGTATCAAGGGGGTCGTAAACGGCTCGATCTATAAGGACGCCGGGCTGATCATCATAGAGGCCGATGCCAAGCTCAACGGGAAGATCTACTGAGGATCGGCACCCGATCAGAAGCACGGCAGGGCGCCGGGCGCTCACGCCCTTCCAACAAAAAGTTTCGCTATCAAACGACATATTTTTATAAGATAAAATAAACGGTCAGCTATGAAACACTCTGCCGTTTCCCTGTTTCAATAACTAAAGAGGCAGCTGCAATGGATATCAGGTCGCTATTAAGAGGCGCATTTGCCCCCGTGAGCAACAAGGAGCTCGCCGTTCTATTGGTCTTTTCCGTCGTATATGGAGCGATCTTCGTAAACTATATCGAATACTACATCTTCTCTACTGCCCTAATCAATGCCTCCGTGCCTCCGGCCTATCACATCTGGCTTGAGATCTTTTACACGGTTCCATTCCTGACGCTGCTGCTCTTCAGGAAGCCGCTGTCAATCGTGCTCGTGTACGTCCTAGGCCGGATAGCGAGCCTTGCCAACGATTTCGCCTACCCTATATACGCCAAATATGTCTTCCACGATTACGATGGGGGGCTCGTTGAATGGTGGGCATGGCTCTTCGGGTTCGGACCGGAGGAGAAGTTCTCATGGATCGTCAAGATGGGTTTTGTTGAGTATCAGATGACTTCTACCATCATGGCTATAAACTTGGTCGTAAGGCTGGTCATAATTGCAGGATTCTTCTTGGGATATTTCTATATGAAACGGATGAACTTGCTCTATTAATGAATAAGCTTTTATTTGTTTAAACATATAACGAAGGAGGCGATCAACGTGACCGACCTCCTATCGTCCGTCATGGGCATACTCGTGTTGCTCGGCACAGCTTCGTTTATGATTGTTATCACTCTGATCATGGGTCTCTCTGAATTCATGAGGCAGAAACGGACGGTCCAAAGGATACTTATCGGCATCGTCTTGGGATCGCTTGCCATATATGGAACCCTGATGGGCACCCAACTGGCTGATGGGACCATCATCAACGTCAGGGAACTGGCGGCGATGATGGCGGGATTGACGGGTGGCCCGGTCGCTGGGCTTCTCGCGGGCATAATCGGCGGGGTTCACCGCTATACGGTGGGCGGTGCCACTGCTTTGCCGTGCACCATCTCGACCATACTTATCGGCATCATCGCCGGCCTTGTCACATTACACTCGTCAGGAAAGCTGAATTTGGCAAAGGTAGCGGTTCTCGGTTTAGTTTTAGAATCCGGTGCGATGGGGGCGATCTTACTGCTGGTACAACCATTGGATGCGGCAGTGAACATCGTATCGCAGATTGCGTTTCCAATGATTGCGGCGAATACCATCGGGCTGGCTCTGTGGGCGTACCTCTTCAACAAACTCGACTCCAGATGTCCTGTGCGCTCTCCAAGCAAAACCGATGTCGCCTAAGCCACAGCCCATCAAACCTATTCCGCCTATCCAATTGCATGGTGAAGGGTATGAGCCCACACCCCTCTTTCCTCCATCGGATGGCATTACTCCTTAAGGATGTTTTTGGACTGACCTCTGAGCGGGTGGAAGGGCACATTTATCTCTTAGCAGCTCAGGATGTTACTGGGCGAGTTGGTGAGCGGCTCACGGGTCCTTGGTGAGCGCCTTGGATCTGAGGAAACTCCATCCTCCATGTAGGACCGCGATGCCATGAGGCATAGGGGGAGACCCCTGCTCTTGGATCAGAAACGGGACGCCCGCCAGCGTATGTCGATGGCGCGAGGGCAACTCGCAGAGTATACTGGCGGTATCGTTGAAACGGCCAAACCGCGGGGAGAAAGGGCGAATAGGGGCTGATGACGCCTACAGCAAGCCCGGGTAGCCCGCATAGTCAAATGCTGCTTAAAACAGAAGGTGGGTTACGGCCAAGACGCCCATTATTTAAAACGACAGCCTAAAGGCTGGCGCCGTCATACCGAAGTATGGATGTTGCGTTCACATTTGCTTTGCTTAAAAAACTCCTGCATAATGATTCTTTGGCGGCATCAGAGGGAAAGCGGTTATACTACAGAACTATTGATCTGTTGCTGAAGGGCGGTTGGAGCTCAACCGCGAGGTGCTAATCAGGTTGTTCATGGTCAAGGACGCGGAGGGCATAGACGCATTCCGGAGGAAGCGCATGCCTGTTTTAAGGAAAATAGGTGGCAACTCCCAATCCGTTGGAAAACTATTATTGCGTCCCGGGCGCAGTATTACGTATGAAAATTCAAAGGTTGCTGATTGGGGAAGGCATACTGCTCTTCGCCTCGGTGTTAGTATTCAGGAGCGTTTGGACCCTTTTGGATAGATGCTTTGGTTACAATTACCTGCTGGAGATGCTGCTGGTGGGGGCTGCCTTGACGACTGTCGGCTTGGTGTTATTAAATGAGGAAGTTGAGTGCGAGCTGAAGGAAATGCGGAAGTGAACCTGAACCGAGCCGCAAATAGGGGGGCGGCGATGGAAAGATTAGCTCCTATCAATGGACCCGTTTGGGCATCGCTTTGACTGGGGGTGTTTTTTCTACAAATTTTTGGTATCCGAGCGGCGCACATCTTCCGTTTTCACGCACGCCTCCTCTGCCCTCCTAAGAATAGCGCTATCCAGTATACGAGCCCGGCAATGCCCAGCCATATGCACGCATCGTAAACCGTTGGTGCGCTCGCCGGCGAATAGAGCGGGTTCGCTACCAGCGGGAAGAATGGTCTGATATCCGCATATAGCGGCGCATCGAATAAGACATGCATCAGGCACCCTAACACCCCTGCCGTTAGGAACGCCTTGGTACTTGTGACCTTGCCGCATTCTGGCCCCTCTAACTTCATCGCCCGAAACAAACCCCCAAGCCTCCCCTCGAGCAGCCTCATTATTAATCCGCAAACCGCACCCACACATGCTGCCACAAGGAATGTATGGAATATTCCGTGCAGGGCGCCTCCCCATCCAAGGGATATTGCTAGAAACGGCTCTATATCGAGCACAACATTGGCTACTATGAACGTTGGCGCGTGGAACCGCCCCCTCAGAACCAGCCCAAGCGCAAGGGCCGGCCCAATATGGTATGGCGTGAACGGCATTCTAGATCTTCTATTTACACTGGCGTGAACGGGCTAATTTGCCTAGCGTCCGCTGCACTATTCGACTTAACTTTCATATAACAAACTCATTCCGTCTTGATTCATTAGAAATGAAAGCAAGCCATGCCAGGTTTCAGTTTTCTGATTTCACCCAGGTTTAGTAGGCCTTGGTCTGCACCTCAAGCGATTGGTGACGGCGGGCTGAACACCTCGGCCGAAGCCTTGGTGCTTACACCCCCGTTCCATCAACCCTGTGTTCTACAGGAGCCTTCGTCCGCTATAAGCGGAATGGCTGCTTAGTCTCGGGGTGGGTTTCCCACTTAGATGCTTTCAGCGGTTACCCCTTACTGCGTGGCTGCCCGGCAGTGCCCTACCGGACAACCGGTAAACTAGAGGCAGCGGCACAGCGTTCCTCTCGTACTAGCCGCACCTTCCCCTCAAGCAGCCAGCGCTTCCAACAGGGAGAGTCCGACCTGTCTCACGACGGTCTAAACCCAACTCATGTTCCCTTTTAATGGGCGGGCAGCCCCACCCTTGGGAGCTGCTGCACTCCCAGGATAGGAAAAGCCGACATCTGGGTAGCAAACCGCGGGGTCGATGGGAGCTCTCACCCGCGACGGCTCTGTTATCCCCGGGGTAACTTTTCTGTCATGCCCGGCCCCCACAGAGGGGGGCACGAGCGGTCGCTAGGCCAGTCTTTCGACCCTGGATCCCTCGCTTTTCAGGATCCAGTCAAGCCAGCTTTTGGCCTTGCCCTCTACGGCGGAGTTCTGACCCGCCTGAGCTGACTTTTGGGCGCCCTTGATACTTTTTCAAGGGCGTGCCGCCCCAGCCGAACTGCCCACCTGCCGATGTTCCGAAGCTTGCGCTTCGGTAAGAAGTATAGCCATGAGGGGGTGGTGTTACATTGTTGTCTCCCCCAGTCCCCTGAGGAACTGGGATATAGCGACTCCCACCTACGCTCTGCAATCATGACCCTACCCCAACGACAGGATGCAGTAAAGCTCCACGGGGTCTTCTCCCCACGTTGGAAGTTCTTGGCCTTTTCACCAAGAGGTAGGTTCACCGGGCCCCAGGTCGGGACAGCGGGGTCCTCGTTGTTCCATTCATGCACGCCGGAACTTACCCGGCAAGGCATTTGGCTACCTTAAGAGAGTCAGAGTTACTCCCGGCCTTCAGCGGCGCTTCGCCCGGTTGTACCCGGTTTTCACGGACCGCTAGTGGCCAGGATTCAACCCCCGTTCACACCCTTACGGGCTTGCGGGGATCTATGTTTTTATTAAACAGTCGGGACCCCCTTGTAACTGCGACCTAGACCCCCAAGCATTCGCTTAGGGACCCAGGCACCCCTTATACCGAAGGTACGGGGCTAATTTGCCGAGTTCCCTGACCTAGGGTGTTCCCGACACGCCTGAGACTACTCATCTAGGGCACCTGTGTCGGTTCTCGGTACGGACTTGGAGACTCCTTCCTAATACCCTTTTCAAGGGCTCCACGAATCAGCCGAACCAGCCTTAAGGCCAGCTCATCCTCCTTTCACCCGGTTCTCACCATTACGGTTCTCCCCAGGTTTACTGAAGTTAAACAGAATGGTCATTCTGCTCGGCCTATCACGAAGCGCAAGTATCAGGCTCAAACGTATCCCCAAGGTACTGGAATATTAACCAGTTTCCCATTCGACAGCTACAGGTTATGTGCTGCCTTAGGACCGACTGACCCTCGGTCGACGACGCGTTGCCGAGGAAACCTGGCCCTTACGGCGGAAAGGATTTTCACCTTTCTACGCTGTTACTTCCCCCAGGATTCGCACTTGTGATCGGTCCACTGGATCTCTCGACCCAGCTTCTACCCAACCACAACGCCTCCCTACCAACACTCGAGAATCCAAGAGTGATCTTAGGTATCGGCAGCTGATTTAGCCCCGAAAATCTTCAGGGCCCTTGATCTCGGCTGGTGAGCTGTTACGCACTCTTTAAAGGGTAACTGCTTCTAAGCCTACCTCCCAGCTGTCTTCGATCAAAGACGCCTTTTTCGTTAACACTTAACCAGCATTTTGGGGCCTTAACCTAAGTCTGGGTTGTTCCCCTCTCGTCCCATGAGCTTTTCCCATGGAAACCGTATCCGCCCTTCTACGGAGCGAGCAGGTTCGGAGTTCAAAGAGAAAGCCAAACCTTTCGGTTTGTGTCTTCCTGATTGGTCGCTCTACCCTACCCGCAACCTCCAGGCAGTCTGGGCTTGGACCCACTTCGGGAGGAACCAGCTACCACCGAGCTTGATTGGTCTTTTGCCCCTAGGCCCAAATCAGAGGAACGAATTGCACGTCAGAACCCCTGCGGACCTCCACCAGGCTTTCGCCCGGCTTCATCCTGCTCAGGCCTAGATCGCTCGGTACCGGGTTCTCATCGAGGTGACTATACAGGCCCTCATCGGACCTTGCTCCTCGCTACAGAGTAGTTGCGAGCTATTGGTTTCCCTTCGCTTACGAGGTTAACCCTCTTAGGCTCGCCACCTCAATGAACTCCCTGGGCCGTGCTCCGAAACGGAAGACATGATATTAGTCCCCTCTTCTCGTACTACTCCTCACGAAGGTTCCTTCGAAGAAGATCTTTCCTTCCATACCATGTCGCTAGTTGCCAGCTGGTTTCAGACTCTTTTCACCCCCCTCTCGGGGTTCTTTTCAGCTTTCCCTCGCGGTACTAGTGCCCTATCGGACTCTGGACATATTTAGCCTTGGAAGTCTGTGACTCCCATATTCCCACGTCAGGACCAAGACGTAGTACTCAGGAACTCCTCCACAACTCAACCCCGTCTACGCTTACGGGACTATCACCCTCTACGATGCGCCTTTCCAGACGACCTCGGCTTCTCGAGGTAAGAGGAGGAGGGTCCATGACCCCACATCTCCTTAAGCTTTCGCTCAGGATTCGGTTTGGGCTGTTCCCCTTTCGGTCGCCCCTACTAAGGGAATACCTATTGGTATCTTTTCCATCCCTTACTTGGATGTTTCCGTTCAGGGAGTTCCCGTTCCTTACGGAACGTCAAAGGCTGTTAACCTCTGACGGGATGTCCTATTCGGGTATCTCCGGATCTAAGACTGCGTGCGTCTCCCCGGAGCATATCGCTGCTTGCCGCGCCCTTCTTCAGTGCCAGAGCCTAGCCATCCACCAACTGGCGTTGGCGTGTCAGACCCGGTTTCTACTAAACCTAGTCTGGTGTCAGAAACACTGAAACCTGTGCATGGCGTTTATCGCAAGTAAGGCCCGGTCAGACCAACCTGCTACGCCCTTCACTGAGGAGTTTCCTCCACAGTTGCATCACTTCTCATGAATTGGACTCGACATCTCATCCTTCACGTGTGGTTGGGGCTTAGCGGGTCAAACATAGGAGGTGATCCGGCCGCAGGTTCCCCTGCGGCCACCTTGTTACGACTTCTCCCCCCTTGCCAAACGTGGGTTCGATACAGACAATGGTCCGAACCTCGCCCAAGCTTGACTCGGGTGGAGCGACGGGCGGTGTGTGCAAGGAGCAGGGACGTATTCACCGCACGATGGTGACGTGCGGTTACTAGGGATTCCATGTTCATGAGGGCGGGTTACAGCCCTCAATCCCAACTACGGCGAGGTTTAAGGGATTGCCTACCCCTTTCGAGGTCGGAACCCGCTGTCCTCGCCATTGCAGCCCGCGTGCGGCCCGGGAGATTCGGGGCATGCTGACCTGCCGTAGCCCCCTCCCTCCTCCAGTTTAACACTGGCAGTCTCTTCCGTGTGCACCTATCTCCGAAGAAACAGGCTAGCAACAGAAGATGGGGGTCTCGTTCGTTGCCGGACTTAACCGGACACCTCACGGCACGAACTGGCGACGGCCATGCACCTCCTCTCAGTCTGTCTAGCAAAGTCGTCAGCTTGGCCTTCATACTACTGTCGCTCCCGGTAAGATTCCCGGCGTTGACTCCAATTAAGCCGCAGGCTTCACCCCTTGTGGTGCTCCCCCGCCAATTCCTTTAAGTTTCAGCCTTGCAGCCGTACTTCCCAGGCGGCGGGCTTATCGCCTTCACTGCGGCACCGGGTTGGCACGAAGCCAACCCAACACCTAGCCCGCATCGTTTACAGCCAGGACTACGGGGGTATCTAATCCCCTTTGCTCCCCTGGCTTTCGTCCCTCACCGTCGGGCGCGTTCCAGTTGAGCGCCTTCGCCACTGGTGGTCCTTCACGGATTATAGGATTTCGCCCCTACCCGTGAAGTACCCTCAACCTCTCCCGCCCCCTAGCCTAGCAGTATCTCCAGCAATCTCAAGGTTAAGCCTTGAAGTTTAACCAGAGACTTGCTAGGCCGGCTACGGACGCTTTAGGCCCAATAATCGTCCCGACCACTCGCGGAGCTGGTATTACCGCGGCGGCTGACACCAGGCTTGCCCCCCGCTTATTCCCCTAGCTTACTACACTAAGGAAAAGCTAGACTCAGCGTCTAGCACTCGGGGTGGCCCTGTCGCGCTTTCGCGCATTGCAGAGGTCTCGCGCCTGCTGCGCCCCGTAGGGCCTGGGTCCTTGTCTCAGTACCCATCTCCGGGCTCCCCCTCTCAGGGCCCGTACCCGTTATAGGCTTGGTGGGCCGTTACCCCACCAACTACCTGATAGGGTGCGGTCTCATCCTCAGGCGACACGAAACACATGAGCCCCGTATCGTTTGGATAAAGAACCATTCCAGGATCCATTATCTATCTGGGATCAGCCTCAGTTTCCCGAGGGTGTCCCCGTCCTGAGGGTAGATTGACCACATGTTACTGAGCCGTATGCCGCGCCTCATCGTGGTTAGAAGCGCTGACTCGCATGGCTTAGCCTCACCCCAATAGCAGTCGGGTCCGGCAGGATCAACCGGGATTAACGTCCGCAAGGCCCGTTATAACCCCAACCACATTTCGTGGTTGGATATCGAGTCCAATGTAAGACCTAAATCCGACCCGACGGCGTTTGCGCCGGCGTTTTTTAGGTCCCCATGATTATAACCGCGACCGGAGAGCGATCGATCACCCCTCGGGCTAGGGCCCGTAAGGTCACGATCAGCGCCGCCGATAGGTCGCGGCTGTCGTTATCGCACTTGTCTACAGTTCGTGCACCTCCCTTACTTACGAGACCTGAATATATGTATTGCGCCTTGAACTCTAACTATAACGGTGCCATTTTTTGACTGTTTTTTATATACGGCGCAATAAAATATCACGCGTCGTAAGTTTGAAGAATTGCTTTCTACATCGTAAATTTTGTTTGAAGATTAAGAACTACTTAGCGTTCCTTTTTCAAAGTTAACGCAAAAGCCGGCATAGTAAAGGTGGCACGTCAGCAAAATAATATACCCCTCTACCTGATAATGGATTTAGAACTAAAAATACGGCTCTTAGGTGAAAAAGATGTCTCAGGCATTAGCAGTGCAGAAGGGCGACACGGTTAGGGTCCATTATCTGGGCAAGTTTCAGGGCGGGAAGGTCTTCGACACATCCCTGATGAAGGAGGCTCAGAAGGCCGGGCTCTATAACCCATCAAGGGACTACAGGCCGCTCCAGGTCAAGATTGGCGCGGGGCAGGTCATCTCCGGCTTTGAGGAGGCACTAATCGGGATGAAGGTGAACGATGAGAAAGAGGTCTCGATACCTCCGGCGAAGGCATATGGAACGAAGGGAAGCCATCCTCTGGCCGGCAAAACCCTGATCTTCAAACTGAAACTGGTTGAGATAAAGCGTTAATCTGCTGAGAACGAGTGGGCCCGGAGGGATTCGAACCCTCGACCACTCGATTATCAGTCGAGTGCTCATACCAAGCTGAGCTACGAGCCCTTACATGCGTAGATTTTGCTCTCTCGATTTATCCTTTTTGCCTCGATATATTCGTTTTCGCCAGTAAGGTCGTTTTTTCGCATCAATCGGGCATTTCAGCACTTGAACCCGCGTCAACAACGTGCTAATCCAATGGTATAACCCATAGGCAGGTTCCCGAACAGACAATAAACTTTTAATTTGTCTTGCGTATTGCTCGGTGTAAGGGCTGGTAGATTAGCGGCAGATCACCTGCCTCGCACGCAGGGGGCCGTGGGTTCAAATCCCACCCAGTCCACTTTTATCAAACCATCATCCTAGGCGACTCCGACGCAATTTGGTTATAATTCTGAATAACTGTTAAATTGACTTTTTGATCGCTTAAACGCAGAGTTGACGAAAATGGATCTGAACGAGCTGCTGGCTCTCTTCCTCACCCCCTCCGCTACATATCAGTCGATAACCGTGGATCGGGTCATCCTCTCTCTCATCATAAGTTTCACGATCGGGCTCTTCCTATTCTTCGTTTACCGTAAAACCTTCACAGGCGTAATCTACACCCGGACATTCAACATAAGCATGGTACTGACTTCACTCATCGTAACGCTGATAGTGATTCCCATAAGCTCGAATGTCGCGCTATCACTAGGCATGGTTGGTGCCCTGAGCATCGTGCGCTTTCGAACTGCCGTGAAGGACCCAAAGGACATCGTGTTCATGTTCTGGGCCATCGCCGTAGGCATCATCAATGGCGCAGGCCTCTATATGGTCGCAATTATTGGCTCCCCAATAATTGGCCTGTTTCTCTTCCTGCTCGGCCGGATGAACTTCCATAGCACTACGCCCTTCTTGCTTGCCGTACATTATTCAGGCGAGGCAGAGTCTGCCGTTCAAAACGCCCTACCGAAGAACAAGCTGAAATCAAGGACCGTGACGCATGACGGGGTGGAGCTGATGGTGGAAGTTCAGGTGTCTCAAACAGACGCGCCAAAGGTGGATCAACTCCTCAAGATCAAAGGCGTGAAGGATGCGTCGCTCGTCAGCTACAACGCCGACGTCTCATAACCGCCCCTACGTCCGGCATACGGAGGAAACCAGATGTCAAAAAAAAGGCAGGTTATGGTGGTCGCAGTCTTGCCGCTTATATTTGCTGCATTGGTGCTTGAGGCCGCCCCAAACGTTGGCGGCTCCCCTGTCATGCACGCTGATTATTCTCCGCTCCTGCGGCAGGCCTTGAATGTATGTGCAGGTCCCGGCCTTGCCGATGCCAACGCCTCTGCAGCCTTCCCGCCCGAACTATTCATAAACGAACTGATGGCAGACAACGACGCAGCGGTTGCCGGTCCCAAAGGGACTTACCCTGACTGGATTGAGCTTTACAACGCCGGCAACCTGTCCGTCGACCTGAGTGGGATGTATCTGACCGATGATCTGGCCAACCCGAAAAAATGGGCATTCCCTAATGGCACAAACATGAATCCCCGAGACTATCTGGTGATCTGGGCCGATGGGTATGTCGGGCAGGGGATTCTGCACGCTTCTTTCACCCTAAAGGCAAACGGCGAGACCATTGCCCTCTTCGCCAGCGATGGCACAACGTTGATCGACTCCGTTACTTACGGCAAGCAGGTTAGGGACGTCTCATACGGCAGGTTCCCCGATGGCGCTTCCAAGTGGGATTACTTCACGACCTCGAGCGCCGGCTCGGCGAATATTGAGAACGCGTCTTCTGCCACATCCTTTCTATCAGCGGGGCTGCTTGTCATCATGGTCATCATTATGGCCGCCTTATTCCGGCTGTTTACCAAGAACAACGCACGGAGGGCGCAGACGTGAACCAGCATGAATGCCGTCGCTTCAGGCACGAACTGAAGTATGCCATAGACCCTTTGCAGCATCAGGTCCTGCGGAAAAAGCTGTCAGCGATCCTAAAGCCTGACGCACACGCGGGACCGGACGGTCGATACCACATACGCAGCCTCTACTTCGACGATTTCAAAAACACCGCCCTTTTTGAGAAACTGGCAGGCGTAAGGCATCGAAAGAAGTACCGTATACGCCTGTACGACTTCGACCACTCTCTCATCAGGCTGGAAAGAAAAACCAAGGTAGACCAGTATATCTGTAAAGAAAACGCAATGTTGACCAGGGCTGACGTCGAGCGCATCATGGCCGGCAATATAGAATTCCTCGCTGACGCCACGTCTCCCCTTCTGAAGCAGTTCTACATAGATAGCCGTTGCGCCCTCCTCCGTCCGGTCGTTATCGTGGACTATTACCGCGAGGCATACATCCATCCGATCGGCAACGTCCGCATTACCTTTGATACCGATCTATGCACAAGCCTTGGAACCTGGCCTCTCTTCAGTAAAACCATGTGCCCCATACGGATCATAGACGCTCCACGAACCATCCTCGAAGTGAAGTTCAATGATGTTTTTCCTCAATACATCCGTGGGCTCTTCCCTGATACCATCCGCCCAAGATCGTCCATTGGCAAGTTCGTGCTCTGCAGAGCCCAGCAGATGCGGCATTTTGGCGATCTTACAAATTGAGCGCCTGCCCTCTTTGCAGGTGCACGGAGGTCGACGCCTGCCGCCGGACCGCAATCGCGGCGTTGCACAATGACTTGGCCCGCCAACCAACCCTCGCAAACTGGGGTTTAGACATTGGTGTTATTAGCCTTTAAACACATAATCTGCACACGTGGTGCTAAAAACGCCACCTTTGAGATCCATTGTATTGACTCTTTGCATAGTTGCAGTAGTCGCCTTTGTCGCCGTCATATTCGCCTCGGGGTTAGGTCAGGCATCGGAGGTCCCCCTTCCTTCGAGAGAAAGTGCAATTCCAACAAACGCGGTGAAGATGTCTCCGGCAAGCGACCAATATCCCCCAATCCTGCACAGCGATAATTGGGAGCTGCCTGTGCCCCTCTCCCTTGCCATCAATACTGCCGGCGGAGAAGACTCTCCCTTCATACTCCCCGATGGCAACACTCTGTACTTCTTCTTCACCCCAGACGTGAGCAAGCCTGCTGAACAGCAGCTTACCGACCACGTGACCGGGATATACGTATCCCACTTCGAGAACGGTTCCTGGACCAACGCGAGCAGGGTACTCCTTCAAACTGCTGGCAAGCTGGCTTTGGACGGCGCCGCCTTCGTCCAAGGAAATACGATGTGGTTCGCATCGGCCCGCGAGGGGTATTCGGGCATGAATCTATTCACTGCGGAGTATGTTGGAGGAAAGTGGTCTAACTGGCAATATACCGGCGACAAGTTGAACTTGGAGTACCAGGTAGGAGAGATGCACATCACCTCAGATGGGAAGACCATGTACTTCCATTCACCAAGACCGGGAGGCATGGGCGGGTATGATATCTGGACAACAGAGAACGTGAACGGCGTCTGGCAGCCTCCGCAAAATGTTGCCGCTGTAAACACAGATGGCAACGAAGGGTGGCCGTTCATCACCCAAGATGGCAATGAACTCTGGTTCACAAGAACCTACCTCGGCACCCCTGCCATCTACCGGTCGTCGAAGGTCAATGGCAGCTGGTCTAGCCCTGAGATGATCGTCTCCCAATTTGCCGGTGAACCTTCGCTTGACATGCAGGGAAACCTCTACTTCGTCCACCACTTCTTCGTGAACGGCACTATGATTGAAGCCGATATCTATGTTGCCTACCACAAGTGAGCCGCTCTAAGAGATAGAGCGCAAGGGCGAACCTCGAGTTCCACCCCGTCATGTATGGCGTGGAGAAGAGTCTCCTGAGGAAGAGGATCGAAGAGGTTCTCAAGCTAGTAGAACTGAGCGATAAAGCCGATGTCTTTGTAGAGAAGTAATCTGGAGGCACGAAGCGGCGCCTCGAGATCGCCCGCGGGCTCGTTCACTGGCCAAAGATCCCTTCCTAGACGCGCCTTCGCTAGGGCTCGATGCCCCGCCCCGCCACCCCTCTTTTTTTACCTCTAGGAAACGACAACCCTTTTTATCGCAATCGCAATAGTCAATACTGCCGTAATTTAATGCCGCATTTAGGTGCATTCCTATGCAGGACTTCGAAAAACTGGGCGTCTTTTATCTAGGCAGGAAATACGACCTGCCAAACGGAAAACCGGGCGAAGAGCTGATTCTATACGACTCAAAGGACCTCGTGACCCATGCCGTCTGCATCGGAATGACTGGTAGCGGCAAAACCGGCCTCTGCATCGGGCTCCTTGAGGAAGCTACCATCGACAACGTCCCGTCAATAATCATCGATCCGAAGGGCGACATGACAAACATGCTTCTCACCTTCCCTGATCTGATCCCTTCCGACTTCAGACCTTGGGTCAACGAAGACGACGCCGCAAAGAAAGGCATGACGTCGGACGAGTATGCCGCAAAACAGGCCTCCTCATGGGAAGCCGGGCTGTCCTCTTGGGGCATCGGAAAGGAGCGGCTACGAAAGTTCCGGGAGAATGCGGAGTTCGTCATATACACTCCGGGCAGTAGCGCCGGCCTGCAGATCTCCATAATGAAATCATTCGCCGCCCCGCCACCCGCTCTAATGGATGATCCAGAGCTTGTCCAAGAACGAATCAACACGACAGTAACCAGCCTGCTGGGGCTCCTAGGGATCGAAGCTGACCCCATACGCTCAAGGGAGCACATCCTCCTATCAAACATCATCGTGGCCTCATGGCGAAAGGGCGAAGATTTAGACTTGGGGGCGCTCATACGGCTCATTCAGGCCCCGCCAATGCAGCGGATAGGCATGCTGGAGCTCGAGGCATTCTATCCAAAGAAGGAGCGATTCGCGCTTGCGATGCAGATGAACAACCTGCTCGCCGCTCCCGGCTTCGAGCTCTGGATGAATGGGGACCCTATGGACGTGGATGCCCTCCTTCACACAAAAGCGGGCAAGACGAAAGTGTCCGTATTCTACATAGCGCACCTCAGCGAGGCCGAGCGCATGTTCTTCGTTTCATTGCTTCTGAACCAGATTGTTGGCTGGATGCGAGCTCAATCCGGTACGACGAGCCTCAGGGCGATAGTGTATATGGACGAGGTCTTCGGATACCTGCCTCCGACCCAAAACCCGCCATCAAAGCTACCGCTGCTGACGTTGCTGAAACAAGCAAGGGCGTTTGGCATAGGCATCACGCTCGCCACGCAAAACCCTGTAGACCTTGACTACAAGGCGCTCTCGAATGCCGGGACCTGGTTCATAGGGCGGCTCCAGACCGAAAGAGACAAGATGCGCGTTCTTGAAGCGTTGCAGGTAGTTTCTGCAAGCTCAGGGGGGCTCGCCGATACGCGCTACCTTGACCAGGTCCTAAGCGCGCTGGGCAACAGGGTCTTCTTGATGCACAACGTCCATGATAACGCCCCTGTTGTCTTCGAGACCCGTTGGGCCATGTCATATCTGGCCGGTCCCCTTACAAGGAATCAGATCAAGATGCTAATGACGCCACATAAAACCGCCCCCCGGGGGAGTGCCCCAACCGCCGCTGCGGGTCCTTCTGAAATACACCCTCAGGCGGTTGCCGGAATGGGCGCTTCCACGGCGACGTTGAACCAGCGGCCATTGCTACCGCCGGACATCCCGCAGTACTTCATACCGGTGACCGTAGGGACGACTGATTTATCCTCGTCCTTAGTTTATGCGCCTGTTGTCTTGGGCACCGCTAGCACAAGGTTCTCAAATGCGAAGCTCGGCCTAGACCTCATCAAGGAAGCAAGCTATCTTGCACCCATAACAAACGCGCCCATGCCCGTGAACTGGGGCAACTCAAGCGAATTACAGTTGGGCGCAAACGACCTTCAGCCGTCGCCGAAGGCTAACGCAAAGTACTCCGACCTTCCTTCAGCCGCATCCAGCCAAAAGAATTACGCGGCGTGGCAGAAGGATCTCGCGGCATGGCTCTACCAGTCTTCGAAGTTAGAGCTCCTACGAAGCCACACATTCAAGGTCTTTTCTCGTGTAGGCGAGACAGAGCGGGACTTCAGGATCCGACTACAACAGCTTGCAAGGGAGAGGCGTGACGAGGATACGGAAAAGCTGAGGAAAAAGTACGATGTGCTGGCATCAAGGATCGATGAAAAGATCAAGCGCGCTCAAAACGCAGTCGAACAGCAGGACTCGCAAAAGAAAGCGACACAATACCAGACCGCCGTTTCACTAGGCTCGGCCATTCTCGGCTCCTTCCTAGGTCGTAAAGCAACAACCGGAGTCACGCGCACTGCACGGGACATTGGTAGGACGATGAAAGAATCCAAGGACAAATCCGAAGCCGAGAAGGATTTGAAGGCACTACAAGCGCAGCGTTCCTCACTCGAGGCGGAGTTCCAGAAGGAGCTTGAGGCACAGGGATCAAAGACTAATTCAATAACGGAAGAGCTCGAAAAGGTCTTAATAAAACCCCAAAAAACCGGAATATCGATAAGGTTTGTCGCGCTTGCATGGGCTCCATATTGGTCTCAAAGCGATGGCAAGCTAGTGCCTGCTTGGATGCAACCCAAGCAGTAGGCTAGATAGTCGTAGTGGCGCCTAAGCGCGCGTTTTGGCGACGCCACCCGCGGATGCCGCTTGAGATCCTCTCTAATTGTTAGGCGGAGACCCATCCCGACCGTCGCCCGCCTGCTCGTCTAGATCTTTTAAAAAATAAATTACGCTTAAGAGCACTCATTTTAAAAACTAAATATCCCTATCCCCTACGACGGGGCTAACGCCAGTAAGAACAAAGCCACTTCACTTACGCGCAGTACAAAAAATTGAATGGGAGTAGGGTCTTGCAGACGCCTACTCTGATATGCATCATTCCTTCTTAGGCTTTCCGTGTATCTTGATGTTCTTGTTGCCACAGAAAGAGCATTGCGCAAGTTCGTATTCGGTCCACCACGTGTGCCCCTTCGGACATTCACACTTGTAGCTCGGTCGCTCATCTACCATTCCTACGATGACCGTCGAGCCGCACTTCGGGCACGGCAACGCATCTGTAGAGTACCACCATGTATGTCCTTTGTTGCATCCCAATAGGTATCCCATAAAATTCTCCTCTACTATTATTATCTACGAACATAAAATAAAGTTTTTTATTATATTCGAACAGTTCCTTTAATTACAAAACAGTACCGTTAATGTTT
>MAGS01000024.1 GCA_001717005.1 Candidatus Methanomethylicus mesodigestus
GAGATGTGTATAAGAGACAGGGTTATGGCAATCAAGGTTGCGATCATCGGCGTCGGCAACTGCGCCAGCGCCCTTGTCCAAGGTACACGGTATTACAGAGACGTGAAGGACGAAGAGTTCGTTCCGGGGCTCATCCACACGAACATGGCGGGGTACCGGGTGAAGGATGTGGAGTTCGTCGCCGCCTTCGATATCGACGAGAGGAAGGTCGGCAAGGACCTCTCTGAGGCGATATTCTCATTTCCCAACAACACAAGGAAGTTCTCCGATGTCCCAAAGCTAGGCGTCAAGGTGAAGAAGGGGCCGGTTATGGACGGCCTGGGCAAGTACCTCAAGGGATACGTCAAGGTCAATGAAGACGACAAGCCAGTGGATATTACGAAGGAGCTGAAGGAGTCCGGCGCCGAGGTTGCCATCAATTACCTGCCGGTCGGCTCTGAGCAGGCGGTCAGGTGGTATGCCGAGCGCGTGATGGAGGCGGGCTGTGCCTTCGTGAACTGCATGCCGGTATTCATAGCATCCGACCCGGCTTGGGCGAAGAGGTTCGCAGAGAAGGGCCTCCCGGTCGCGGGCGACGACGTCATGAGCCAGCTGGGGGCGACGGTGCTGCACAAGACCCTCGCGAAGCTGCTGGTCGACAGAGGAGTGAAGGTCAACGAGACGTATCAGCTGAACATAGGCGGCGACACTGACTTCCTGAACATGCTCGAGGAGCAGAGGCTGATCTCGAAGAGGATAAGCAAGACATCTGCGGTCAAGGCCATGATACCCTACGACGTCCCGCTCAGGATCGGGCCGTCGGATTACGTCCCGTTCCTCGACAACAAGAAGATCTGCTACGTCTACATGAAGGGGGAGTACTTCGGCGGGACGCCCGTGCAGGTCGATGTGAAACTCGACGTCTGGGACTCCCCCAACAGCGCAGGCGTTGTGATCGATGTCATAAGGGCATCGAAGATCGCCTTCGACAGAGGCATATCGGGCCAGCTGATAAGCCCCTAACTCGATCCGCCGCGCCTCAAGGAACGCGGTGATGATCTTCTCTTTCCCACCCTCAACGAGGCGCCAGATGGTGTTCCTGGAGACGCCCATAGAAACGCCAGCTTCGTCGTATGAGAGCTTCTCCAGCTCGACCAGCCTGAGGGCTTCCAGTTCGGCAAGGTCGACGTGTATCGGCGGACCGTCCTCTGACGGTGACGGCAGCATCCCTTCGCATTTAGGCAGGGCCAATATGTTCACAGGCTTAGGATTCCTGCCTATGCACCCGTGTCTGCACCTGCAACAAAAGCCTGGAGGCATAATTTGAGATGAATCACAAAACATATAAAGTCGCCCCTAATATGGGACATATCATAAAAATAGCGGTGATATCGCATGAAGATAGCATTTGTTACGGAGGATGGAGTAAGCATAAGCAAGCACTTCGGAAGGGCATTGAGCTACATCGTGGTGGATATCGACGGCAAGACCGTCAGGGGAAAGGAATCGAGGCTGAAGGTAGGATGCTCGCACTCCCACGGCAGCGCCGAGGAGGGGGCCAACGGGGAGGCGCTCAAGCACCGCCAGATGAGCGACCCGATAAGCGATTGCTCGTTAGTCGTCAGCGGCGGCATGGGGTTCGGGGCTTACCAATCGCTCATGCTGAAGGGAATAAGGGCAATGATAACCGACATCGATCTGATAGACGACGCGGTTGCCCAATATATGGAAGGCAAGCTTGAAGACCATCCAGAGTTGCTACACTGAACGGCTTGCCCGCATGGAAGAGAGGCGCCCGCGGGGAGGCGGAGGCGGGCGCACCGGGTGGCTTGCGGCGGGCCAGCGGCACCGGCCGGATCCCGGCGCAATTATCCTTTTTTTGTGCGGTGCGGAATTCAAAATAGTTATATCGTCCGCAGGGAATAAAAAACAGGGGACGACGGCCTTGGCGACCGAGAGAAGGGTCGTTCTCTCATCTGACATGACTGTCATGAGCAGCTACGGCAACAGCCTATTTTACGGATTCCTGTCGACGGTGCCCAACAAGCGGATCGGGGTATTCTCGCCCGGGGCAATAACGAGGTTCGTTTTACACAAGGTGCCAACAGACGCCGAGGGGAGGGCCATGATGGCGCCCCAAGGGCTCCGGAGGCTTGAATCCTCGCTCATAAGTTCAGGAGTGGTAACCGCCAACGAGGTCGCCGTGACGCCCCCGGATAACATCGGGAGGATGATCACTGGCGAAACGAAGGCCGTGGGAATAGCGGCCATAGACCCCTTTGGAAGGGGGCCGTCTTCGACAACATTCGGCGGGAAGTACGGCGCGGTCCACGAGGAGCCGATCAACGCGCTCCAGTTCCGGAGGCTGATGGCTTCGGAGCCGCTGCGCTTGGCGAGGAGGGCAGGCGCAAAGGTCATTGTGGGGGGGCCGGGGGCATGGCAGCTCGGCGAGGCGGAGATGGCGGAGCACGGCATAGATGTCGTTATCGACGGGGAGGCGGACCTGGTCTTCCCGTCGGTGGTGAAGTCCGCTATGGAAGGGACGCTCCGGACGCCCGCCATAATCAAGCCCGATCAGGGGATGATACCAGAGGCGTGGCAGATACCGCTCTTGAGGGGAGGGACGATCGGCGGGTTGGTGGAGGTCGCCAGGGGCTGCGGCAGGGGCTGCAGGTTCTGCATGCCCACCCTGAGGAGGGTGAGGCACAGATCGGTCGAAGACATATCGGCTGATGTCAGGACGAACGTCGCATTCGGCGTCAGATGTGCGTGCCTGCACGCGGAGGATGTGCTCAGGTACGGGACTCTCGGCATCGTGCCCGACCATGACAGGGTCGTGGCTCTCTTCGAGGCGGTTAGAGGGATACCCGGCGTAGAGGACATAAGCGTCAGCCACTGTGCGCTCGCCTCCATAGCATCAAGCCCGCAGACGGTGGGCAGGGTCGCGGAGGTGCTTGGCCTCGAGAGGCACAGGTGGATGGGCTTCCAAACAGGCATCGAGACGGGGAGCCCCCGCCTTATCCAGAATCTGATGAATATGAAGCCAGCCCCGTTCAAGGCTGAGGAGTGGGGGCATGTGGTCGAGTCCGCCTTCGCCATATGCAATGACAACAACTGGGTGCCCGCTGCGACGATAATGGTCAACCTGCCGGGCGAGACGGAGGATGACGTGCTCAGGTCGGTCGAGCTTGTCGATAGCATCCACGATTACAGGAGCCTGATTGTGCCGCTCCTCTTTGCGCCGTTCTCGAAGGATGACACCAAGCCCATGCGGTTTATTGAGGACGCAAAGCGCTGCCACTTTGAGCTTTACAGGTCCATCTGGAGGCATGATATGCGCTGGATCAGGGACGTCGCGGACGATTATAAAAAAACGAGCGGCCTGACGACGAGGCTCGCCATAGGCGCGATCGTCTGGGGCCTGAGGTCATACGGGGATGCAAAGGTAAGGGCATACTTTGACAGGAAGATAGAGGAGCTGAGGCAGGAGTGGCGTGAAGAAGAAAGAGGGGAGGCGGAAGAGGAGGGGGGACAGACCGTTGCCGCATCCTACCCTGCCGCTTGAGTATGTGCAGGCGCAGCCAGAGATCAGTGGTGCATGGCCGAGAATGCGGCGTCGAATTCCTCGACGCATGCGTCGATGTGCTCCCTGCTCAAGACCAGCGGCGGCTCGATCCGGATGACGTTGCCATCGAGTCCGCCCAATCCGACGAGGACCTTCCGCCTGAAGAGATCCTGCTGGAACTTTGCGGCGGCCTCCTTTGCTGGCTCCTTCGTAGCACGGTCCTTCACCAGGTCGAGACCTAGGAAGAGGCCGACGCCTCTGACGTCGCCGATTATAGGGTGCTTATCCTTGAGCTGCTCCAAGCGGCGCTTGAAGTAATCGCCGCTCTCCCCAGCCTTTGCGATGAGGCCTCCCTGAAGCTCGTCCAGTACCGCTACGGCGGCGGCGCATGACAGTGCATTCCCTCCAAGGGTGGAGTAGTTCTCCCCAGGCCGCAGGTCCTCGTCCAGCGACTCCCTGTAGGTGGTAACCCCCAGCGGGAGGCCGTTCGCGATCGCCTTCGAGGTGGTCAGAACATCGGGGACTACCCCGAAATGCTCGATCCCCCACATCTTGCCGGTCCGCCCATTCCCGGCCTGAACCTCATCGATGATCAGCAGTATGTTGTACTTGTCGAGCAGCCTCTTGACCTCCTTGAAGTAGTCACTGGGCGGGACGACCATGCCGCCGTTGGCAAGCATCGGCTCGGTGAGCATTGCAGCTATGCTCTCGCCTCCGACCTCGCACCGGAAGACGTCCTCCATGTACTCGACGCATGCATAGCCGCATTCAGGGCACCCTTTATGTCCCAGCGGGCACCTGTAGCAGAACGGGTCGGGGGCGAACACCACCGGCGCGAATGGCCCGAGACCGGTCTTCCACATCGCCTGACCGAGCGCGCTCATCGCGTAGAACGTACGCCCGTGGAAAGACCTGTGCAGGGCGAGGATGTAGGGCCTCTTTGATACGCGTTTCACCAAGGAGATGGCGGTCTCGTTGGACTCCGAGCCGCTGTTGGTGAAGAACGACTTGGTGAGGGCGCCGCCCGGGCTGACCTCTGCCAGCCGTTTCGCCAATAGCGCCATGTAATCAAGGTAGTAGGTGGAGGTCGTATGGAAGAGCTTGCGCATCTGGCTCTCCACCGCTTTGACTACATTCCTGTTAGACCATCCGACGTTGACGATCGAGACGCCTGCGTAGAGGTCGATGTACTTCGCACCCTCCTTGGAGTAGACCATGTCGTCTACACCGCGCTCTGGGGCGAATGCAAAGCTGTGCTTGTACATCCTGGACAGGTATTGGTCTGACAAGGACACAACATCTTTTGTTTTCATTTTTGTTCCTCTCGCACACTTTGTTATGGCGCTGATGGCAACGGGCCGCAACCAGAGCGGCCGTTCACCGCGCGGGCCTTCTGCAGGGTCGTAGTCCATTTGAGGGCATAGCACGGTTGCCAAGTTCAGCATAGAATTAGATGGAGAGGATACAAATAAGGATTAGCCAGCCTGCAAAATGAGAGAAACAGGAGGGCGCCATGTGGCAGCGCGGCGCAATCAGAACCACATGAAGGCGCGTATGTTCGAATAAACCATGAGCTCTATGTCCCTGGCGCTGAGCGAACGCATCAGCTGGCTCACGGCTCTCGGCAGCGTGAGCGGGTCGGACTGAGAGTCGCCGATGCTGCTGTTTAGGACTACCCCCTCGACTCCGGACTTCGACACGACTGCCTCCACGTCGCTTGGGGAGATCCCGCCGGGCTGGACCGTTAGCCCTGCCAGCGCGCCGCATTCCCTCGCGCGCGGCACCAGATCAGGGGTCAGGTGGTCGAGCATCACCTTCGAGCAGTCGATGTCCTCCTCATTCAGGATTGCCAGCGTCTTCTCGAAGACTGCCGCCTTGTTATTCCGCGGCGTGTGCACTATGATGGGGCACGAGAAGTCCTTGGCGATCCGGAGCTGCTGAACGAAGACATCGCACTCATCCTTCGAGCCGATCTCGAGCCCTATCGCCCCCATCGCAGGGGCTACCTCGTTGTCGAAGATAGAGATCAGGCGGTCGTAGACCATCGCTATTTCATTCGTCGGTATCGACATCGGGTGTATGCCCACAGCGATCCGGGAGTCGATCCTGTAGCTGCTGAGCCTTGGAGACTCGACGCCTATCTGCCAGCTGAAGAGGTCATTGAGTGTCGACGCGCCCGTAGGCTGCACGGGCAGGTATGAGCAGACAACGACCCCCTCGACTCCGGCAACGGACATCAGGTCCAGGTCCTCCGGGCCCCTGAGGTAGGTGTGTGTATGAGAATCTATAATCCGCACGGTTGCAACTCTCCAATAGTGAGTTGCGCAGAGGGTATAAAAGAATATCAGGTCCCGGGGACGTGCGGAGGCGCCTGTCAGGGCTATACGTGCTCAGAGTATGAGGAGGGACTTGACGATCAGGAGTATGCCACCAACTGCCATCACGGATACGGCGACGAGGACTAACTGCATGGTGGCGTTGGTGTATATCTTCTTGGCGCGCCCCCTCCTCAGATCCACCAAGAAGAAGACGGCGCACACTACCAGCGCGATCCCTATCAACAGCTGTATCAGATTGCCTGGTTCCAAAACGGGGCGCCTCAACTATGCATTCAATACGCGTGTGCTTAAAATCCCTTCTGCTTTGAGGGGATTTATAAAAAATGACGGGGGAGGAAAAGCGTAGGACAGAAAGGCAGCTCAGAGGTGCTTGGCGAGCTCTGACTCGATCCCAGCCGCGCCTACCGCGCCGACGACCCTGCCGACCTCGACCCCGTTCTTGAAGAAGAGGAAGGTCGGTATGCCGTAGACGACAAAGCGGTTAGAGATGTCTGCGTTCTCGTCGACGTTCAGCTTGCCGAAGACTGCTTTGCCATGGTACTTCATAGCCAGCTCCTCAAAGACAGGCTTCATATACATACATGGGCCGCACCAGCTGGCCCAGAAGTCAACGACGACGGGCAGAGTCGCAGACTTGACAAGAGAGTCAAAATTAGAATTGTTCAGCTCCACTTCATAAGGCATTGTGTTTACCTCGCGTTCTTTTCTACTCGCGGTGAGCTCAGACAGCCTCTTCGCCTTCAGCCTGTTGAGTTCATCTGCCCAACCTTCTGCCATAAGCCAACCGCCTGTAATACCGTTGCAGCACTCCATTTTATCCTTTTTTATCAAAAATATCGCATATTTCGGGATGCGCCCGAATGGAAAGCCTCGCGGATCAGGGGGATGCCGCTGCAGCCACAGCCACAGTTGCAGTTGCAGTTGCAGTTGCAGTTGCAGTTGCAGTTGCAGTTGCAGCTACCGCCAGATGCACACGTCTCGAGCGCGCCTATATCCGCCCTATGACGTCCTTCTTCAGGTCGATGCAGCCGATGAGCGCAAGGAGGACCTTCATGTCGTCGGTGTTTGCCACTGCCGGCGCCTTCTCCCTCACGACCATCTTGGCGTTGAAGCCTATTCCCAGCCCGACGCGCTCGATCATGAATAGGTCGTTGGCCCCGTCCCCGACCGCGACGCATGAGTCTAGGCCAACACGCTCGCATTCTGCGATGCTCATTATCGCGTTCAGCTTGGCCTCAGGCCCCACCATGCTCCCCACGACCTCGCCGGTCAGGACGCCGTCCTTTGTCAGAAGCCGGTTGCTGTAGACGTAGTCGGCGCCTATCACCTTTCCGACGTAATCAGCGACGAAGTCGAAGCCGCCGGTAACGATGCCGATCTTGAATCCGGCCTCCTTGAGTTGTCTCACCAGCTCAACGGCCCCGGGGATTATCCGTATCTTCGACTTCACATTCGCCATGCATGAGACGGGCATGCCCTTCAGCAGCCTCACCCGCGCCTCTAGCGACTCCCGGAAGTCGGCCTTCCCCTCCATGGCGAGGGCGGTGATGCGCTTCACCTCGTCGTACACTCCGGCCTCCTTGGCGAGCTCCTCTATTACCTCCTGGTCGATGAGGGTCCCATCGAGGTCGAAGACGATGACTCTCTTGCCGCACCGGTAGCTCTCGCCCTTCTCGACCGCAAGCGCCATGCCTATCTCATCGCAGCTGCGCTTTAGTATGTTTATCAGCGCATCGGTCCCGATGATGGCGTGGGACGTGTCGACGACCATGATTATCACGAACAGGTTGCCAAATACGGTGGATGCGCGAGTCTTGATTATGTTGGCATGGAACCTAGCAAGCACGCCGGACACCGTTGCGACGATCCCCGGACGGTCCTTCCCCACAGCGGTCAGTACGAGCCTATTTCTTGCCGCCGGTGTAATAGAAGGTCACCTCAAGGCCAAGCTCATGGCACCTGTACTCCAGCTTGGACCTCATCTTCTCGAGGCTGCGCAAGTCCTGCGAGATGTTGACCAGCAGCGAGAGGATGAAGATGTCGTGCATCACTACCTGATCCATGTCCTCTATGTTGTATCCAAAGTCCGCTATCACAGAGGTTACCTCCGTTATCAGCCCGGACCTGTCGGGCCCCACAACGATGACGACGAAGTACTTGTCAGGCATCAGATGCAACCGCCAACCTTTCACCAATGTTAGAAAATCTATTTAACTTTTTGTTATGATATGGGAAGTGCACGAGGGCGCCATCCATCGGCGGCACCCCGGCGCACCTCAGAACACAGG
>MAGS01000025.1 GCA_001717005.1 Candidatus Methanomethylicus mesodigestus
AGATTATGTAGACCACAATACACTCATATACTTGCGAAGCTGTTAAAGTCAATCACTTGCCTACTGAGTGGTTTCGAATGAAGAGGGTAAAAATAGAGATATGTGATAACAATGGAGAGTTGGTCACAGTAGCGATGAGTGGGCAAGTGTCTAAAGAAAGGCTAATGCAGATCCTTGACGTGTTTGATATTCATGACTGTTCTATCAACGCTGCCTGCCAGTCACCAAAAACAAAGACCTCAAAGGAAAAGCTGCTGGATGTGATTAGGTCTCAACTATCAAAGGTTTGGTTTACCAGCAAAGACCTTTCACTACTTTATATCGAGCGCTACCATGAAACCATTAAATCAAGCACGGTCTCAACATATCTTACGCGGCTTTATACCAATGGTTATCTTGAGCGTAATGGCAATCGCGCATGCTGGCAATACCGTCCGGTCGTCCCAGTTAACAAAGAAAGGGCCGAGATACGGGGTCTTGTAGAAGACCTACGGAAAAAATAGGTTTGTGATTCTCACAACTGACCTCACACCGTCTTGTTTTACTCGGTCTGTTGTGATGATGGCCGCTCCACGTCTTTCTTAACATTTTCTGGAACGATGTAGGTATATGGCCAGGTTGTCTCGTCTCTGATGATCTTTTGTTCCTCTGCTAGTTTTTTCAAAGTCCTAGCAACGTGTTCTCTAGCCTTCCCGATTGTCTGTGCTATTGGCGTTGCGCTCTTAGTGCCTGGATTATCTATCAAAAACCTGATTATTGATACTTCCGTTGGGTTTAACCCGTCCTTTCTGTCTGTTGCTTTCATCGGACTTGACTGTACAGGCGCTTGGCTGATCGCTGCTTGTGTTTGCGGTACCTGCGCTTGTGGACGTGCCGCACCTTGCACCATCGTTGGCGCTTCTTGGACGCGAAAAGACGACGGCCTTTCAGGCAAATCGTATGACTGTCTGCTTTCGCCAGACCGCGCTGTCTGCGTTATCGTTGGCATATCGCCAATTTTACCATTAATCCTTTGAAGATCTAATCTAAGTCTTCCAATATCCGTCTCTAAAAAAGTAATATAGTCTTCAATTCGCCTTAATCTTTCAACCAAATCTCTTCTTAATAGTGCCATTTCGGTCTTGAGTTCTTCAACAATCCTTTCTTCCCGCTCTTGAAAACTCAAATTTGGCACCTTTCACTTATTCTCGATATTAATCTATGGACTTGCTTGTTTTAAGGCTTTTGGTTTGTGAGTGATTGATAGTCACGTATGTTAATGAGCGGTTGACGCTGTTTCTCACAGTTTGTGATTTAATCTCACAACACGTGTCTAAATCACATACCGTGCCTGGCAATCAGATCGATTTTGGTCACTATTCCTACCATCATTCCATGTTCACTCACTAGGATCGCTGAATGCCCTGACGATAGGAGTCTGGTCGCCTCATCCACATCAGTCTCAATGCTCACAATTGGAAAAGACTCTTCAATTAACGGCTGTATTGAATAGTTAGACAAATCTTTTACGTTATTTTCTTTAATTGCCTTGAGAATCGTTTCCTCTTTGATGCTGCCTATCGCTCTGTCGCCCTTCATAACTGGTAATTGTGAGATGCCGTGCTTCCAAAGTTTCTCAATTGCCTTGTCAAGGCTGTCTGTTTCTTCTATAGCTATAACTGGGGCATGCATTAGATCTTTGACCGTCTTTTTTACAGAAGTGGCACCGCTAAGCACGATTAAGATCTTTCTTAAAGTTGAAACTCGGGGGTCGACATCCCCTGCCTCTATCCGCGCAATAAGCGCTTGACTTATGCCTGCTTTCATAGCCAGCTCTTTCTGTGTGAGGTTCGCCTTCTTTCGCAGCGATCTCAGTTCCTGAGGCGAAGGAGGCAATGCAACCACTTAATAAACCTCGTTGCCTCTATATCTCTTTAGCAATATTTGTGTTATGGTGTAGTCAATAATGCCGAACCGGGCCCATCTTTTTGTAAGAGGTCTCGTGCAGGGTGTAGGTTTCCGTCCGTTTGTTAGGAACCTGGCTGTAAGTTACGGTCTTAAAGGTTACGTATTGAATCTTGGCGATGCCGGCGTTGAGATCCTTCTTGAAGGCGACGACTCGCGCATATCATCGTTCATAAAAGACACGCTCAAGAAAAAACCATCTGTTGCTAATATCGAATCGATTGAGCGGAAAGACGAGCCCTATGTTGGCAATTTTAAAGACTTCACGATCGAAAAGAGCAACGACGCACGCCTAACCGTGAAATCTGTGATACCCGTCGATTTAGGCATATGTGATGCCTGTATCACAGATATATACAAAGCGGGTCGCCGGAAACGTTATCCATTCACATCCTGTGCGCAATGTGGACCGCGTTTCACCATGCTTGACAAGTTGCCTTACGACAGGCAAAACACTTCCATGGCTGGCTTTCCTCTTTGCCCAGATTGTGAACGAGAATACCTCGCTCCTACCGATCGGCGATACGATGCTCAAGGAATCGCCTGCTCTTGTTGTGGTCCCACAATATCTCTCGTTGACAAAAAAGGCGTTTCTGTTTCTGGCGACCCTTTTATTACTGCCGCTAAACTGCTGTCCGAAGGTAATATTATTGCCATAAAAGGCATCGGCGGCTTTCATATTGCGGTAGATCCTTTCAACGAACTTTCACTAAGAGAATTAAGACGTCGTCGTAGACGGCCAACCCAACCATTTGCCGTTATGTCTCGTTCTCTGGAGAACGTCGCAAAATTCGCCAAGCTCAACTCCGTCGAGCGGACTCTGCTTTCAAACGTCTTTAAACCAATAATAATTTTGCCGCTTAATGCCTCTTATCGGTTCGCGGAATCCGTGGCCCCTGGTCTTGACTCAATCGGCGTCATGTTGCCTTATACAGGCATTCATTTATTACTGATGGACGCCTTCAAAAAAGACGCTTTAGTTATGACTAGTGGCAACTATCCCGGAAAACCGATCAATATAAGTAATGAAAAAGCAGTAAAAGATCTAAATGAAATTGTAGATTATTATCTTTTACATAATAGAAACATAAGTAATCGCTGTGATGACTCTGTCCTCAAGGTGATTGACTCCAACCCCTTGTTTCTAAGGCGCTCAAGAGGCTATGCCCCGTCATACGTAAAAATACCGTGGGACATAGGAGGCGACGCGATAATATCGTCGGGCGGGGAGTTCAATGTTACTGGCTCGATCATGGTCAAAGATAGAGTAATTACGACCCAGCACATTGGCGACATGAACGAGCTTGAAACGTTGGACTATCTGCGCAATTCAATCAAATACATATTGGACACTTATAACATTTCTAAAATAACAAGAGTCGCACATGATTTAAATCCTGCGTTTCAGACTACTCGGTTGGCAAAAGATTTTGCAAACTCTTATGGCGCGAGAACCATCCCCGTCCAACATCATCACGCTCACTTCGCTGCACTGCTCGCAGAGAACCAAATGCCTTTAGACGCTCACATGATCGGGATAACTATTGACGGCGTAGGATACGGATATGATGGGGGCGCGTGGGGAGGCGAGCTCTTTCATGGCACCTATAGCAAAATCGAACGGGTAGCGCACTTAAAATCACAACCGATGCCCGGCGGTGATCTATGCGCTTATTATCCTGCACGAATGCTGGCCTCAATTCTTTCAAATACNCATTTAAGGCATGGATTAAATGAATTAGAGATTATATTAAAACAAGCAAAAGATCCTAACACAATTAAGGCGTCTAGTTTAGGGCGGATTCTTGATTCTATAGCGGTGGCCTTAGATGTCTGTCATATCCGCACCTATGAGGGAGAGCCTCCGATGCGCCTCGAGAGCATAGCTAATCTAGGCACCCCTGACATTCTCCGCCTTGAACTTAAGGCCGACTTCATTAATAACCAATATGTGTTTGATACATCTGCATTTTTATTCGATATTTTAGAAAAAATTAAAACGAACAGAGTTCCAGACATCGCTTATGCTTGTCACAAAGCCATTGCAACCGCATTAGCGAACGTCGCCTGCGAGCTTTCCGATCAATACTCTACCCCTTACGTTGGCCTGACGGGAGGCTGTGCCGTAAATACTCTTCTTTTTAACCATATCAAAAAGACTGTTGAGCATAATAACAAACGTTTATTAATACATTCTACCTATCCATGTGGAGACGGCTGCATATCGTTGGGACAATCGATTGTTGCATCTGCCACCCAAATTTTGTGATTAAATCACATCACATCGCCTTTCACAATGCCCTTCATAAGCCATACCATTCGTTTTTCCTGAGCTTAATTCAAAAAAAAGACCTTTTACGTGCGTCAGACCCTCATCAATTTGGTCCGTTCAAGTCCTTGATAACCCATCAACAGGCCCAGCACATATTCCATAAGCCACCATCGACTCGTTTCACCATCAAATGATGGTGATTGGATGAGAAACCGATTTTTACATCTCTTACCGTGATACATTACAAAACTGTGACCGCAATTCAATTGAAAAAAACAATCTGTGATAAAAAAATCAAATTACAGCATAAACGAGCGTACCAAAAACAATTAGCCCAAGGATAACCACGTAAAGCCTGCTCTTGGCGACTCCGATACTTTGATCCGTAACCTTCCACAGTTTCTCTATCCCTCTGTCCCCAAGAAGGTGTAGTTGAGGAACGGTTCGCTTGGAAAAGTTTACTAAACACTCGCTCATTTTAGAGTCCGCTTGTTTTACTGCCTCGATAACCTTCTTAATTATGGTTGCTTCGGGTATTGCAACGCCTAGCGTGTAGTATCCCTCTCCCTGCGTACGCCCTGTTACGACGTGCGTATCTGTCGTTGCAACCTCTGCTACAGCATAACCCCTCTGCATCAACTCTGCGCATATTTTTTCCCTGAGTCCAGAAATCATGTTGTTTCCATCAAGTGAAACGAAAGCCGCCTTGTTCCCCTCAACTGAGGTGACAAGCGTCATAATGCCGCCCTCTCCGATCCCTTCCTTCTTGCCATATCTGCTGATCTTAGCATTATGACACCCTACATAGAGCGTTGCGAAATGATTGGATGCCTCTGTAAGCGCACCCTCAAGCGCTACCCCCAGATTTTGCATATCCGCGTCCGTGAATGGCAAATAATCTTTTTCCATCACGTTATGGGCATCCACCACAACACCATCAGGATACCCCTTTTCAGCTATTATTTTCATACAAAGGTCGTGCACTTCCTGAGGTAAATCCTCGGTAGGAACGGGCGATCTCGTAATCACAATTAATGGTACTCCGCCTAGAACTTGGCAGGTTACTGTGACGTCTCCCCTTTTGACTACCGCCGGTTTAGACGCAGTCGACACTCCGCCCGGGCCGATCATGCTTACCATTGTATGTAACACTAATTCAGCCTCTTTCGAGGAAACGATATCCGTGTCATGGGTCGTTGGCGTATGGAAGACTACCGGGCACACGCTCTTAGCAAGAAATGAGCTAGCTATGTTGGTGGGCAACGTGGCGCCCCCTACGTTTCTAAACGGTCCTGGATGCGTCAGAGGAGCGGCTACTGCCCCCTGCCCATTTTTTGTATTAAACGTCATAACTCTAACGTCTACATCTTTGGTTATCGCAATGGATTGAAGCACATCTTCAATGTAGTCCGTTCTGTCAAGTATAAGCGCATTAATGAACGCCTTCAGGAGCGTGAGGCTGCCGAACCCAAGCATCCCTTTCCCTACTTTCTCGATCTGGTGGTAATACCATCTTGCAATCGCATAAGAGAAGAGCACCATTGATGCGAATCCTGCCAGGTACGTCGGCAAGTTGATTTTGGAAGCATATCCCGCGAGAATCAAAAGGACAAGGTGCAAAGTCAATATAATTGATGGCTGAACAAGCGACATGAAATAGAGCCTAACGCCTTTGAGGTCCGAAGCAACTGACAGGATTATGAACTGAAAGGCCATAAGCAGGCCACAAGAGACGAAGTACACTCTTTCAAGGACCGTCATATCATGAAGGGCATATGCACTAACGCTCCCAGCGATCAATCCAACACCCATTAAAAATAAACTGAACAGCATTACTGCCGCTGCCCTGCGCAATGTAAGTATGCCTGCTTTCTTACTCGCTTGCATAACTAACACTGCGGAAACGGCACTACCAATAGCCAATGAACACACTCCGTCTATCATGCCAAAGTAGATTGACTGCGCCCCCGCCCCCATGAAATAGACAAAACCGCCTATTGCCGGGCCAATCACAAAGAGGGCCACCATCAAAGATCTGGTCTTTGGGAGCGTGAATACCGATCTATATTTGCTTGCCAGTTGCCCCGTAAAGTCCAATTCCGTCTCCTCAATACTCCATTCCAACGCAAAAAGTTAAACTTATGCAGGAGGAGACGCTTTATTGACTGTAAATTCCCCTTCCGGTGTAAGAAATGATGCGAATAAGCTGGGCAAATGGGATTCATATTGATGCTGAAGGGCATACTCTTACGCTGGATCCTGTCCGAGGCATTGGGAACTCGGAATATGCCTTCATATCGCACGCCCACATGGACCATACCGGCGCTTTCATCGACACTCAAAAGATCAAATACACCACTAAAGAAACCATTGCACTGTTCGAAGCAGTAAGCCAAAAAAAGGTCAGAAACGCTGTACCATGCTCCTATGGTCAAACAGTAACTCTCCATCAACTGGAACTGGAGATCATTAATTCTGGGCACGTATTCGGCTCAGGTGCGCTCTATCTTAAAGACAAAGATGTGACATTCCTATACACTGGGGACTTCAACTTCACCGACAGTTTGACCCAAAAGGCGATCCAAACAAGAGACTGTGACATTCTTGTCATCGAAACTACGTATGGTCGACCTGATTTTGCCTTCCCCCGCAGGGACGATGTCTACGACAGCATCGCAGGGTGGGCGGCAAAGACCATAATGGAAGGCGGATTGCCCGTCTTTCTGCTCTATCCTGTCGGTAAGGCACAAGAAGTTACGCGCCTATTCAATCTGCTTACTTCAATACCGGTCGTCACCCACCCCACAATCACCCGCACCAACTCGACCGTCAACGCCATGGGGGGCGATCTGGTCTTCTATGACTTGGCCAAAGAAGGCGAAGAACTCATCCGCTCAAAGAGTTGCGTCTGCCTCTTTCCTAATTCGTTTAATGCCCGGGGGCTGAAAACGGTTTATCCTGATGCCCGAATTGCTACGGTTACTGGTTGGGCTTTAAATTTTGGAAGGCGAAACGCAGACAGTTCATTTGTGCTGAGCAGTCATGCCGACTATCCGCAGCTCATCCAATTCGTTAAGGGCTGCCATCCTAAAAAGGTCTATACCATGCATGGCTATGCAGAGATATTCGCTAATAAACTAAAAAGAGAAGGCATCGACGCCGCGCCGCTATGCTAGACGCCGGTAAGAACATGCGCGACAATTACGATAGACATCAACGCGATGGCCGATATAACGACGTACCTTGGTTGGATCTTTATTCCATGAGTCTCATCTTCAAAGAAGCGCATCAACCCTGCGCCTGCCATCGGCATCGGCGAACGATCTTTATCTCCCTTTGGCATATTCTATACACGCAAAAACTAGAGTGGCGACTCCCTTTTTAAGCATTATGTATATTACCGTCTTTTTACCTATAATACTAACATTCGAAATAACGGAGGAATCTTTGTGGTCAATCCAACCTCGATAGGCAGAGACTCATACAACAAGGTATTGACAAGCATTGCAAATCACCATGCGACGATCAAGGAATCTCTTCCAATGATCGCCAGTGAAAACATTCCAAGTCCAGCCATAAAGGAAGCCATGGCTTGCGACTTCGGCGATCGCTATGCGGAGGGCTGGGTCGGAGAGCGCGTCTATGCTGGGTGCAAATACTTGGACGAAGTCGAATCGGTAGCAATAGACTTAGGGAAAAAGGTCTTCCACAGCGAGTTTATTGATGTCCGTCCTATATCCGGCGTATTCGCGAACATGGTTGCATACACCGTCTTCAGTAACCCTGGAGACGTGTTGATGGCATGCACCATTCCAACCGGCGGGCATATCAGCCATTCCAAGGAATCTCTTGGAGGCACCGCTGGTTTGGTGAGAAAACTGGACGTCCAGAATTATCCTTTTGATGAAGAGGCGTTCACGATAGACGTTGATAAGACCTCCAATCTAGTGAAAGAACTGAGCGGCAAGGGCAAGACCCCTAAGATCTTCATGCTAGGCGCCAGCGTGTTCTTGTTCCCGCATCCGGTAAAGGAGATCATCAACATCGCAAAGAGTTACGACTCCAAGGTGGTATTCGACGCCGCCCATGTGGCTGGTCTCATTGCAGGCGGTCTTTTCCAGGACCCAATAGGCGACGGAGTCGACGCGATGACTATGAGCACCCACAAGACTTTAGCCGGGCCCCAACACGGCACCATCGTTTCATGGAACAAGTATGCAGAACCAATAAAACGCGCGATTTTCCCTGGTTTGTCTAGCAACCACCACCTCCACGCCGTAGCAGGAGTTGCCATCGCATTCGCCGAAGCGCTGGAATTCTATCATGAATACGCGAAGAATATTGTGATCAATTCCAAGACACTCGCTCAAGCTCTATACGAACGCGGCATAAACGTGCTATATGAGAAGAAAGGCTTCACGGAATCGCACATGATGCTCATAGACGTTACCAAGTATGGCAACGGCTTTGAGATCGAGAAGAGGTTAGAAGCAGCGAATATAATTGTAAACCGAAACTTGCTTCCATACGACAAGCGGATGGGGCGAGACTACAGGGCGCCGGGCGGAATCCGGATCGGCACTCAGGAACTTACCCATATAGGGCTAGGCAAATCGGAGATGGTTGAAGTAGCCGATCTCATGAAAAAGATCATTATTGATAACGCTGAACCAAGAAGCGTTGTCAAGGAAGTCGCAGACCTGCGTAAAGACTTCCAAAAGGTCCGCTACTGCTTCTCCTCCGAGACCGATGCCTATGCGCACATAAAAATCCGATAAAACAGAGAGACGCCGTGGGGGGAGACCCCCCTCATTCTGTAATCCTCAAGATAATGGTGAAAAATGATGAAAGTAGAAGAGATAATGACTCGAAACGTAATCTATGCAGAGGTGCCTGGTAACCGCGAGCAGGTTCTTGAAACAATTCAGGAGAAGAAAATCTCTGGAATACCTCTAGTCAAGAAGGGGACAAAGAATCTAATTGGCATCATTACCAGAGAGGACATGCTTCGGAATCCCGAGGAATCGCAGCTTGCCCTAATTATGAGCAAAAACGTCGTGACGATCTCCCCCGAATCACCCTTTGAGGATTGCTTAAAACTAATGAAGCAGAGCGGATATCGCAGAATACCCGTCGTTTCCGGCGACCAATTAGTAGGCATAATTACGGTGGGCGACATCATTCACAAAGTATTGGCCAAGTCTGGCACTGCCGCAGCGGTAAAAGAACACATGAGAAGAAAGGTATTCTCGGTATGGGGGCGAACGCCCGTCTTCATCGCAAGCCGGCTTATGCACCTAGCAAACGAATATGTCGCGCTCGTTGTGGATGATCTTGAAAACATCGTTGGAATCGTTTCGAATACCGATCTAATCAGTCTAGGCGAGATGAAACTTGAGGAACGTAAGTCTGTTCTGAAATCCGGATCAGAGAGTCAGGAGTGGGATTGGGAACCTTCATCAGTTCTATTCATAACGCAAAAAAAGATCTCATTGCCAAAAATTGCCATAAACAAAGTAATGTCGTCGCCTTGCATAACCATAAGCGAAAGCGCGTCAATAGCTGCTTGCGCCCAACAGATGCTGCAGCAAAACATCGATCAAATTGTCGTGGTCAATGATCGCGAACAAACCGTCGGAATGGTCTTCGACATCGACCTGATAAAGGCGCTCTAAGGTAGCTAGCCAAAATAATGGCTCAGCTCCATATCCTTCTTTCGTTCTTTTTCCTTTACCTCCTTTACTTCCTCTACCTTCTCTGGTATGAGCGTCCTCAATCCCTTCTCTATCAGCCATATTTGCTGTTGCACGAATGTCCCAAGTTGATATTGTTTTGAGAGCGTAAACGCTGCCTTGAGGTATTTGTTGACATTCCCCTCATGAACAGTCAAAATCAACTTGCCCTTGCATCTTGTACAGACACCTCTTAGCGGAACCCGGCGGTACTTGGCACCACATTTTGTGCACCTTACCGTCTGTGTCGAGAACGCTCTCAAATTACCCGCAAGGTCGGGGATGAAGTGGTGCTTAAGAAGCCTCTCTGCCACATCTCTGCTATCGACCGCCTTGATCCTGTCTGCGAGTTGGAGTTGCTTCTCAACTTTATCCATCATCGACTTTATCTTATCATAAGCAGTAGTCAACGGTCCGCCTTCGATGCTATCCGTCTCTATCGGATAGTAAAACGTTGTGTACTGCTCAGGCTTACCCAGCCTCTCCTTCATCGTTCCTACATACTTCAGCGCTTCCTTTGCATCCTTATACTCATTTGCAAGCGCATAGAACTCCAGTGGGAGAAATTCGGCTGTTTCCATGTTATGACACTCGTCGTCAACCTCAGACGGATCAATTACTGTTGTAACGACCAAGGGCGCATCCATTAACCCTCCAATCTTATCCGGCAGATATGCCTTTGAGAAGTCTATCAACGCCTCAAGCGTAAGCATTACCGCATCTTCATCTCCATCGCAATTCCTTCTTTTTGCGGCATGCCAAAACGGGTGCGCGTAGCACACCGCTGCTTTTGTGAATCCGATTATCCTGCCAATAATTCCCGCCGACGTGTGGGGCGCCAAGCCTATTACGAGCGTTCCCACGACGTCTTCCTTCGTTTCATACTTGTAAAACGGCTCCATCTTGTAGAGCTTCACGAGCATTTCATCAACATACTTCGAGGCGCGAAAGAGGTATTCCTTGCAGCTTTCCGGGACAATTATGTCCTGAACTTTCAGCTCCACTATTTGATCAGGCGAAACGAGATCCTTTCCGCGAGAATCTCTATCATAGCCTAGCTCCTTCAGCTTTTGAATGCTTATCCTCGTTTCTGAAACCTTGAAGTGGGTAAGCGGCGCATTGGTGATATCGAAGCGAACCGTGCCATCCTTATAGACAAACACCTTGTGTTTGCTTCTCAAAATTCCCTTGTCTATAGGTTCCGGAACCTTCGTCGGATTAGATAGGCCCTTGACACCCTTTACAATAATGCCCTTATCCACATTGTATTTGCTCAACAAGCCCCTGTAGTGCTCCATCGAGATGGTTCGCTCGTCAAATAGGGAGACTACGTTTCCACAACTGGGGCATAGCCTTGGAGCGTGCTCGTCTTGATCCTTGAAGCTGAAAAAAGATCGCGTTTCACAATGGAAGCAGGAATACGCTTGAATCGTTTTTACTTCGCAGTCGGAGCAGACATTTTCAAAAGTAATTTTATTGCATTCTGGGCATCGCTTAATTATTATCGAAGAGATGTAATTTCCGTTAGAGGCCGCTTTGGTCAAATCCCTCTTGGCTCCGCCCGCAAGCCCGACCGGAAAGAGGACGTGGGTTGGCGGACTCATGACTCTCTCGCGCGCCTTTTCAGGCCTTCCCATCCTGGCTCCAATGAACGATCTGCCCTTCTCTCTAACCTCGATCTTTGACCATTCTTTTAGGCATTTTACTGGGCTATCTTCAGGCGCCTTGGACCCGTTCTGCGACTTCAGGAAGAGCGCATCTATTATTGGTCCATCTTCGAAAACGACCGAATTCGCAGTCGCATTGAACTTGTGCGGCGCTCCTATCTTCTCAAGAAGCTCCTTAATCTTGCGCTCCTTCAATTCTACTTCAAGCAGGTCGCCACTCCGGGTCTTCAACGCCCCTGCGATCCACTCTTTAAGCTCCATAAGCTCATCGAGCGTTAGGACCTCCCAATAGTATGTATATCTTGGGTGGAGTGGCACTGCTAGCGACACGGAGATGTCCAAAGCCTCTTCCGCAGTCGGTTTCACAAACAGGGGCTTCTCTACCAACTGGTTGAATCTCTCTTCCCGTATTCCCGTTTTATCGGCCGCCTGACCTTGATTACCATTAAACCTCTCTCTTATCGCCTTCTTCAGCTCTGCGTCCCATATCTCTTCGCAGTAGCCTGCCGGCATCAGCCTGTGGTTATTCTCAAGGAACTCCCCCACGGCAATGGCCATGTCTCCTATGAACAGGATCTCTTCTACCAGATCATGAATCCGCTCGGCTGTCTCTTCATCTTCGACCCTGATTACATCTCCATTGCTGAGCTTAACTATGGGTCCCTCGATGGTATCAACTGGAGTTATCGTAGCGCTCTTGCCCGGTCGCTCGACCCTGAGCTGAGTGCCAACCGCTATGAACCTCTCCAAAATGATCATCGACGCAGGGTGTATGCCAACACACGCAAGGCCTGTGTCCCTAGCCCTACCATACCTGAGCCTGAACCCCCCAAACCTGGACGGGTGGGAGAATATGGGCCTTCCACCTACAATATCGACAAGATACTTGATGTCCGGCATTATTTTTATCGAGACATTTTCCTTTTTCTCTTCCTTCTTCACCTTGGTTAGCCAGTCCCAACCCGTAAATCCCGACTTGTCGACTATCTTCTTGAGCTTGGCAGCCTTTCCGTAAACCCCATCATTGACTACTCTTAATGCGCCGCCCCTGACGCTGTTTGTTTCAATTCTTGGAATGTTGCGGTAAACCGAAACCTGATAGTCGTCGGTTGCGGGTCCCGTTATTTCGATTGGGATGTAAGGCAAGAGGCGCCGAATGTCATCATCAGAGGGGTGATATTGGAAATTAGACACTTTCCTCTCATAAAGCCGGAGTTCTTCTATGAACCTTCCAATCTCCTGCTCTGTTATCTTGAATCTTTCAAGCTGTAGCAGCTTTCTTATCTTCTCCGCAAAAAGGACCGTTAATGCCTGTTCCGTCCCACCTGCGGACCTCATTGGTCCAGCATAGTAGACTGCTAAATATTTGGTCCCATCCGTGTTTTGCTTTATCTCGACCCGGTCGATTCCCTGTAGCGGGGCCGCAGTTATGCCTTCGGTTACTATCGCCAAGGCGGTTCTCATTGCATAATCTGCCGCCTTCTTACTGTCATATTTCCCGAATCTGCCGGTGATGATGTCCTCGATGATTGTAAATGATGTCTGTTCCCTTGTCATCTGCTTGTCAAGCTCGCGGATCCTCTCTGCGGCCCCTTTGACCCCAATAAGGCCCTCGACCCGGGACGCAAGATCTTCCGCTTTGTATATTTCAACCCTGTCGAGTGGGTCCAAGCCCGCCACTCTTGCCTTCTCAGCTATTGTGTACAGTTCTGAGGTCCTTTCATTGAGCATGTTGAAGTATTTCGTTGTGGCCTTGTCCGCTATCATAATATCGCCTCGAAGAGCTGGATCGCTACAACCATCGCCAACGGCGCGGTAAAGTTGTCGTCGATTCCCAACTCTACGAGGTCGATCATCAAAAATACCAGCCCTGAAACAACTATTGTTGCAGGGTTACAATTTAAGGCATACGCTATTGCTATGACAACTAAAACACCGGCGGTCGAACCCTCGAGGCTCTTTCCTGACTTTAACTTATGCCGTCCCAACCAAACTCCAAAAATAGCCGCTGCCGCATCGCCCAATAGCGCGGCTGAGACACCCACTATGACCGGAAACTTATCAAAAAAATAAAGACACAACACCGCTGCTATGCTGAAATAGATGTAAGCTGCTATCGCCGTCTTCTCCTTCTGCCGCTCAATCATGTCCGCCGTCCTTCTAAGCGGAAAAAGCGAGTGCGCTCTCGTCCTTATGAACTCGAGCGCCATAAACCCCAATAAAGCCGCAGAGGTGTAAAGTATGGCGTAGTCTCTTCCAAGATAAAAATAAAGTAACGGGACCGTTATCCCGCTTACATGAAACGCCTTTCTGACGACCTCATTCTTAAGCCTGGCGCGCATGAACCCCTTCCTCTATACCCCTGATGATCTCTCTCAGGGAGCCGCCAATGCCCTTCTCTTCGATTACCGTGCCGGTAACGATTGCGTCTGCTCCTGCCTGAGCGATTTCTCTAGCCTGCTCCTTTGTCCGAATCCCACCTCCAACTACTATCTTCGACTCATTTACTAACTTCTTGACGATTTTCACCATGGTTGGAGTAATTGGTAGATCCACGCCAGAGCCACGCTCAAGATACACAAAACGCATCCCCATATATTGAGCAGCCAATGCGTAGATTGCCGCCGCCTCTGGCTTATCATAAGGCACTGCATTAACCTGGCTGATGAACCCAGCAGTGCCGCCAGGGCTGATGATGATATATCCCAGCGGAATCGCTTCGACGTTGTAAGCTTTCACCATTCTAGAACCAATTGCCTGGGCGCCAGTTATGTAGTATGAGTTGGTCGAGTTCAGCACCGACATGAACCAAACCGCATCCGCAAACTTGCTGATTCCAAAGAGGCTGCCGGGAAAAAGAATGGTCGGCAAATCCGCGCCGCTCTTCAATCCCCTAATCAGGTTATCAACAAACTCACCGCCAAGGCTAGTCGAGCCTCCTACCATGAATGCATCTGTCCCGACTTTCTTGGCTTCAGTTGCCATGTTTGGCGCTTGAGCTGGATCACATTTATCCGGATCGATAAGTGCTATGTGAATGCATCCTTTCTCACTGATCTTTTGATTCAGATACGTCTCCACTTTCTTCATTCTTAATTACCGCCTTGTCTCCATTGTAATATTTGTCAACAAATTTGCCGTAAGCGTCAACCGCCTGCTCAACATTTGAGATCTTTACTACGTCTTCGATCTGGCATCTCCCGCACTTTATTGTGGCCTCGTTGGTTTCTCTATCAATATCGATGCCTAGAGTCTTCTCTCCACAGTTGGGGCATGCAAAGATCTTTGGAATCGTCTTGCGCAAGCGCCGAACAACTTTCTTCCTTTTCCTACCGCCCATCTCAATCCTTCCTATTCGTTATCTGTGGATAACCTCTAAATCGATGATAATAATAAACTTTCTATGATCAGCTCCTAGACCTCTAGGCGATTTTCTTACTTAGACTTCAAACGACTCCATTTGCCGACCGTTATCTCTAATCCCGAATTACCGAACCGGGCGCTGCAACCTTCTATGATTATGGCGCTCCCCGCCTTTGCCAGTTGCTTCACCCGCATGGCCTGACCATTCCAAAAAATGACTGGCAAGACCGTTTCCCCGTCTCTTATCAAAACTCTTGCATACGCCTTACCATTGAACGTGCACTCAACCTCAAAATCGGATTCGACAACACNATCTGTGGATAACCTCTAAATCGATGATAATAATAAACTTTCTATGATCAGCTCCTAGACCTCTAGGCGATTTTCTTACTTAGACTTCAAACGACTCCATTTGCCGACCGTTATCTCTAATCCCGAATTACCGAACCGGGCGCTGCAACCTTCTATGATTATGGCGCTCCCCGCCTTTGCCAGTTGCTTCACCCGCATGGCCTGACCATTCCAAAAAATGACTGGCAAGACCGTTTCCCCGTCTCTTATCAAAACTCTTGCATACGCCTTACCATTGAACGTGCACTCAACCTCAAAATCGGATTCGACAACACCTTGAATAACAACGTCCTGCATGTCAGGCTGTATTTCCCCCAATCTTATGCAATCACGCTTAGAGGGAACGACATCATCAAGGTCTATTCTGACGTCCGCCTCATTGTTTATGTGGAGCTCTGCTTCACCGCGCAAATCCTTCTTCATAACACCGTTTATGACCTCGGCTAATGCACCATCAACTAGGCTCATGAGCATCTCGTCGCTAGGTCCCCACACCAACACCCTTGTCTGAGCATTGTCGCTTTTCAGCAAGAACGCGACAAGCCTTCCTTCAGAACCGTCCCTGCGGTTAAAATATATGGGATCGTAAACCCGTTCAATCCTTCCCTTCATGATAGGCGCTTGACCCTTTTCCGCGTCGACAACTTGGATCGAAGCCCTGTTTCCCGAGTGTATCTCAACCTGACCGTCTAACCCTTCGCGCGTATAGGCCGCCTGAACTTTGATGTTCGCCCCGTCAAACATCTCAGAGACGAGATCCGCATGCTCGTCCCACAGTACCATGTTGACTCGTCCGGTCTCATCAGAGACTGCAATTCTCGCCATCCTGCCTCTGGAACCGTCCTTCTTAGTGAACTCTTTAACATTACCGCGACGCACTACCTTCAGTTCTAGAGACAAATTATTGATGCCGGGCACGAGGTCTGCGATTTTGACCGCGGGCTTCTCTAAGACTTCATCATGGAGTTTTATGCCAAGATCCTTAGCAACAAGCCTGACCGCAACATCCTCGTTAATGAAATGACCTAGGCTCTCCTTTTTTTCTTCAACCTTCCTTCCTACCTCTTCATTGGATAAGCCTGACCTTTCGACGAGTAATGCAAACAGCGATACCGATCGGCTCATCCTGATCGCCGTCATTTACTATCTAAAGCTATTAGGGCGACGGTAAGCGATACCAATGCTATCGAAGTGATTGAAAGGACAATGAGCAAAGTAGCGGAATCCATTGAGGGCACCTCAAACGCTTTGCTTCTTCCATTCACTGTTAAGTCTTATAAAATCACTGTCAGGCACACTGAACTTTTCGAACATGTCTTTCCTCTCTGCAATCAGCTGCGCTAACAGGTGGTAGCAAGCAGACGTCTTTCTCTTCACAACCACGTTTATGTAAAAATCGTCACATTGACAGTAGATGCCTGGTAACACCGTGTAGTCCTGTTCCCTGCCTACAACAATCCACATCACGCGACCGCTCGGCTCAAAGGTGTATTTCTTAACCGCTGACGATGCGACAAGTTCCTCTGCCTTTTCAAACTTGGCTCCAAACGCCCTTGATAGGCGCTCTCGCATTCCTTCGTCCCAGCCTCTAGCCTCAGCCATCCCGCTCAATGAAAATGCTAAGGCCGCACCCATTTGAAGCCCCCACCATATTAACGCAAGGCAATAAAATAAATAAATGTGCCCACAATTCAAACGATGTGGTGCCCCTCTTTGGATTATGACGTAATCATAATTGGAGCCGGTCCTGCAGGCATGTTCGGTGCCTATGAACTAGCATATCGGGGAAATGGAAAACTCTCTGTGCTGATCATAGATCAAGGACACGATGTTAAAAACAGGAAGTGCCCCGTCCAGAACTACAAAACCTGCACAAAATGCCCCGTATGCAGCATAATGAGCGGAGTCGGCGGTGCCGGAACACTATCCAGCGGACTGCTGAATCTGCGTCCGGATATCGGAGGCGACTTGATTGAGTTTACAGGTGACGAGAAGGGCGCCTGGGATCTGGTTAACTACGTCGATTCCATATTCCTGAAGTACGGTGCCCCGAAGGACGTGTACAGAGGGGATGTTGACGAGGCGATAGAGCTTCAGAGAAGGTCCGCATCATGCGGAATCAAGTTCCTGCCGATTACACAGCGCCACATGGGAAGCGACGGCGCTCCGAAGGTCATTGATAACTTCAAGGCAGACCTCGAAAAGATGGGCATCAAGTTCATGCTTGACACACGAGTCGAGGACGTGAATGCTGGCAAGGTCATCCTTGAAAACGGAACCACGCTCAACGCGCGGTACATCCTGCTTGCGCCGGGTCGGGTAGGCGCAAACTGGGCAGCCGATGTCGCACGGCGCCTATCGATACCCGCAAAACATGAGCCAATAGACATCGGCGTGAGGGTCGAAGTGCCTGCGTTCGTAATGGCCCCGATAATCGCCGTCAATCGCGACCCCAAGTTCCACATTTACACCGACACATACGACGACTTCGTCAGAACCTTCTGCGTCAACCATCAGGGGTTCGTCGTGAAGGAGGTTTACGATAAATTCGTTGGCGTTAACGGCCATTCCATGACTGAAACCACCTCGGACAACAGCAACTTTGCATTCTTGGTGCGGGTAGTCCTTACCGAACCCGTCGAGGACACGACCGCTTATGGCAGGTCAGTCGTCCAGCAAGCCACTATTCTAGGCGGCGGGGAACCGATAATCCAGCGCCTTGGCGATCTGAGGATGGGGCGCCGCTCAACATGGACGCGTATATCACACAGCCAGATTAAGCCCACATTGCGGTCTGCCACCCCGGGTGACATCGCAATGGCAATGCCTCACCGCATCGTTGCGGACATCATCGAGGGGCTAGAGAAGCTAGACGAAATAATACCGGGAGTCGCAAGTTCCTCAACCCTGCTCTATGCTCCGGAGATAAAATTCTCTGCGAACAAGTTTGAGGTAAACAACGACCTTGAAACCCCTATCGAGAACCTGTTTGTTGCGGGGGACGGAGTCGGGCTGTCAAGAGGGATTGTCGGAGCAGCTGCCAACGGCGTGATCGCCGGCAGGGGGATTCTCAAGAAAGCCAGCCTTCTCTAACAGCCTTTAATTTTTGTTTTTTTTATTTACTTATTTAAGAAAACCATTCAGTATGTTCGAAGGTAATTGTTATAT
>MAGS01000026.1 GCA_001717005.1 Candidatus Methanomethylicus mesodigestus
GCCATAATACAGACCTGCCATCGCGTAGAGGCCTACGCAGCGGGGGAGGGGATTGATGCAGAAATTCTGAGGGCGTTTCTGCTTCAGAACTCTCGGGGGATGGCCGAAGCGGAGCATTACGTTGATGCTTTTGAGGGGATCGACGCACTCAGGCACCTATTCATCGTGGCCGCAGGGGCACAGTCAGTCATACTTGGTGAGAATGAGATACTCCACCAGGTGATGGATAGCCTGAGGATGGCCAAGGATAAAGGGACCCTGAACGATGTCCTGAAAATCGCATTCGAGGGCGCAATCAGGGTCGGGAGGAAGGTCAGGAGGGAGACCCAACTCAGCAGAGGTTCAGTATCTATCGGCAACCTTGTGCTCAAGGAGATCAAGGACCACTATGGCCAGCTTGAAGGGCTCAACATCGTGGTCGTCGGGGCCGGGAAGATGGGATGCCTTGTTGCCAAGATCATAGCGAAGGAGAAGGTTAGGACAGTCTTCGTGGCTAACAGAACATACGCGAGGGCGAGGCGGCTGGCGAAGAGGGTCGATGGGCGGGCGGTAAAGTTCGATAGGGTCGTCGATTGCCTCTCTGAGGCTGATGCGGTCATATGTGCAACTGCGTCGCCCCACCTTATCCTGACCATGGAAAGGGTGCAGGATGTCCTGAGAAGGAGGGGGCAGGGCAGGAAGCTTCTGTTGATCGACATATCAAATCCGAGGAGCGTCGATGGGAACATAAAGAGACTGGCGGGTGTGCAGCTACTCGACATTGAGGACATGACCAGGATCTCGGAAGGGAATCGAGTGGCCAAAGAGAGTTGCCTGCGTGAGGTTGAGGAGATCGTTGAAGAGGGGATCGCGGCGACCCTCGCCCGCATCGGCGCGGCCCATACTGAGCCTGCCATCTCGGATATCATGCATTGGGCGGAGGGGAGGAGGGCAGAGATATTCATGGAAGCCCAGAAGGCAGGGGGATTCAACATGCAACAGTTACGGGTTGTCGAGAGCATGTCTTACTCCCTGATGAGGGACTTACTCATCCCTTTCATCGAGCGGGCGCGGGCGACGGGAAACGCGGAGTATCTGGATGCGATAATCCGGGCAAAAGGGGGAAGGTGTTGATGGGAAGCATACTGCCCTCGAGGCTGAGAGCTAAAGAGAATCTAAGGAACATGGTGTCTGAGACTGCTCTGAGCCGCAACGGATTGGTATGGCCTTTCTTTGTAAAGGCAGAGGGCAGACCTGAGGAAGTTCATGGCAAAGGTATCACGAGGGTGCCGCTCGGGGAAGTCGAGGCATTTGTGGAGCCGCTCTACGAGCTCGGGCTGAAGTCCGCGCTCCTCTTCGGGGTGCCTCAAAGAAAGGATGGTGCAGGAAGCGGTGCCTTTGATGGACCGGTTCAGTCGGCCATCGCGCGGCTCAAGAGATGCTTCCCAGGGCTGAATGTAATTACGGATGTTTGCCTGTGTCAGTATACGGACCATGGGCACTGCGGCGTCGTCGAGGATGGGAGAATTAACAGAGGCAAGACCCTTGAGGCGCTGTCTAAAGTGGCAGTTAGCCACGCCGAGGCTGGCGCCGACGTTGTCGCCCCCTCAGCAATGGCAGACGGTCAGGTAGGGGCTTTGAGGCGGGCCCTTGATGCGGCTGGGTTTGAGGGGACGTGCATAATGGCGTATTCTGCCAAATATGCTTCAACGCTTTATGCGCCATTCAGGGAGGCGGCAGGATCGTCCCCGGCGTTTGGGGACAGAGCGGCCTACCAGATGGACTTCCGCAACAGCAGGGAGGGCATACTCGAGGGCGAGTTGGATCTTGCAGAGGGCGCGGACATACTGATGGTGAAGCCGGCGATGCCGTACCTGGATGTGATAAAGGAGTTCAGAGAGCGGTTCACGAGGCCGATAGCGGCATATCAAGTGAGCGGGGAGTATGTCATGATAAAGGAATACTGCAGGGCGACGGGCACGGATGAGACCAAAGTTGCACTCGAGATGCTGACCTGCATCAGGCGCGCAGGCGCCAACATAATAATGTCATATTTCGTGCCAGAGATCCTAAAAACGCTGGAGAGATGGCCATGAGGCGGTCGGCGGGACTCTTTGTGAGAAGCAAGGGGGCGTTCCCCAAGGGGGTCAATAGTCCAGTAAGATTCTTCGAGCCTTACCCGTTCTTCACAAGGAAGGCGAGAGGATCGAAGATTATTACAGAGGACCGGGACGAGCTCGTAGATTACTGCATGGCTTACGGTCCCTTGATCTTCGGGCACGCGCCAAGATTCGTGTCAATCGCAGTTGTGAGACAGCTCAGGCGAGGGACGGTCTATGGCACGCCGTCATGCTACGAAGTTCGGCTGGCGGAGGATGTGAAGAGGGCATATGGCTCCATATCGCTGATCAGGTTTGTCAACTCGGGTGCAGAGGCGGCGGGGAGCGCGGTCAGGCTTGCAAGAGCCTATACGGGGCGGGACGCGGTAGTGAAGATCGACGGAGGATATCACGGCGCGGTCGATCCGCTTATGGTCAATGGGAGGGGCAGTGACATGAAGGCATTCTCGACCGGGATCCCGGAAGACACCTGCAAGCAGACAAGGACCTTGGCATTCAACGACCTAAGTGACCTCTCGAATATCGATGAGGATGTGGCATGCGTCATTCTGGAACCGGTCATGGGCAATGTCGGACTGGTGCGGCCGGAGAAGGAATACCTCAGGGAGGTTAGGAGGGCGTGCGACGAGGCAGGGGCAGTGCTCATCTTCGATGAGGTGATCACAGGGTTCAGGGTCGCTAAGGGAGGGGCCCAAAGCCTCTACGGCGTGACGCCGGACATCACGACGCTAGGCAAGATACTGGGAGGGGGATTTCCGATTGGTGCCTTCGGCGGCAAGGAGGAGATAATGAGGATGGTGGCGCCTGAAGGCGGGATGTTCAATGCGGGAACATTCAACGGGAATCCTGTAAGCATGGTGGCCGGAGCAGCGGTCGTTGAGATGCTGGACGAGGAGGTCTACCGTGCCCTGAGAGATTCGACAGATAGGCTATGCGGAGGCATATCGGATGCGCTCGACGATGCAGGGATAGACTTCTTCTTGTCCAAATTAGGGTCGGCGTTTACGGTATTTCTGACACGCGGCACGGTGACGGACTATGCCACGGCGAAGAGGGCTGACGCGGGCAGGTTCATGAAGCTCCATCGCGGGTTGATGGAGAGAGGGGTGTACCTTCCGCCTTCGCAGTTCGAGTGCTGCTTCATGTCGACCGCTCACTCAGGAGAGGATATCGAGAAGACCGTCGAGGCATTTGTCGGAGCGGCTTCGGAGGCTAGGCGCTGGTCGGGGAGGAGCTGATATGAAGATACGGGTCGGGACGCGCGGCAGCAGGCTTGCATTGAAGCAGGTGGAGATCGCCTTCAGCCGGTTTGCCGAAGAGGAGTACGAGGTCGTCGTAATAAAGACCGAAGGCGACATTGACCGGCGCAGTCCATTGGCTGCATTGAGCCAAGGTGCGTTCGAGCGAGAGCTTAACGACGCCCTAGTCATGGGAGACATTGACCTAGCAGTCCACAGCATGAAAGATGTGCCGATGGACCTGCCGCAGAGGATAACCCTTGCGGCCATCCCGGACAGGGCATCCCCCAATGACCTGTTCGTGTCATCCAGTGGCATGACCCTTGAGGAGCTGCCCGCGGGGGCGAAGATCGGCACCAGCAGTGTGAGGCGAACAGCACAGATCATGTCTCAGAGGAGGGACCTCAAGATCGACTGGATAAGGGGGAATGTCGACACGCGCCTCCGCAAGGTCCGCGAACGCCTTTATGACGGTACAATCATTGCAGAGGCGGGCGTCGCGAGGCTCGGGCTGGCGACAGGGAAGGAGCAGAGGCTTCCAATAAGCAAGTTCCCTACAAGCCCGGGCCAAGGTGCCATTGGCGTCTATGCGAGGGCGCCAGACCGCAGCATTCTTGAACGCGTTAGAGAGGCGAACAGTGACGCGCACATGCGCGAGGTCCTTGCCGAGAGGGAGTTTCTAAGGAGGGCGGGTGGCGGCTGCGCCGCGCCGTTAGGGTGCACTGCGAGAGTGGAGGGGGGCAGGATGTCCCTGACCTGCGGACTGTATGCCATCGACGGTAGCAGGTTTGCAATCAGGGCCTTTGAGTTTGACTCATCGGACCCAGCGCAGTCAGGACGTGCGGCGGCAGACAGCGTTCTTGGAGATCATGACGTGAAGGAGTTCTGGGGGAGATAGCGTGGCGAAGAGCGGCAAAGTATACCTGGTGGGGGCAGGAGTCTGCGGCAAGGAGATGCTGACGCTCAGGGCCGCTGAGTTGATCGCAGAGGCGGATGTCGTGATCTACGACAGACTGGTGCACGAGTCGGTGCTTGGGCTCTGCAATGGTGCAGCAGAGAAGGTGTATATGGGGAAGCGTCCCGGCGAGGGGCCCGAGAAGCAGCAGAACATAATCGAGATGATGATATCGGAAGCCAGGAAGGGGAGGATAGTGGTCAGGCTGAAGGCGGGAGACCCATTCATTTTTGGCAGGGGAGGGGAGGAGCTGCTTGCCCTCAGGGAAGCTTCCGTCGAGGTGGAGGCTGTGCCGGGGTTAACCTCGGCAACTGCCATTCCGACGTTGGCAGGCATACCCCTGACCATGAGGGGGAAGGCATCATCAGTGCTCATACTCACTGGCCACAAGGCGACGCCCTATGACGAGGGGTACTTCAAAGCGCACGCAAAGTTCGGCGGCACAATAGTCCTGCTCATGTCGATGGAGATGCTCGGCACCATAACGAAGTGTTTCATGGACAACGGGATGCCCGGGCAGAGACCTGCGGCGGTTATATCCTGCGGCAACGGCGGTTCGAGTGCGATAATCGGGACTGTTGCAGACATTGCTGAAAGGGTGACCGAGAGAAGACCAAGCGTTTTGGTGATAGGAGAAGTGGTCGATATGGCGGTGAGGGCTTGAAGGTGCTGACGACCTCGCTCTCGGATTCGAGCAGAGCGAAGTTCGCGGCTGCAGGGATCGAGGCGGCAGCAGTCCCAGTGATCACGCTGAGGGCGCTGCCCGAGCAGGTAGCGAGGCTCAAGGCGGCACTCCTTGCAGGAAGGTTCAGGGCGATTGTTTTCATGAGCCCGCGCGCATTGGGGTTGATTGAACCTGAGCAGGAGGTGTTAGCCAAGATAAGGACCATGAAGGTCTTCGCTGTCGGACCCGCCACCGAGAACTCGTTGAGAGGGCACGGCATAGGCGTCTGTGACCTGCCAGACAGGTTCACAAGCCAGTCGCTACTTGAGATGATCAAGAGAGAGAGGGGCATGGGCACGATTGCCCCGATCGCAGTGGTAAGGAGCGCATTGGCAGGTGGCGCGTTTATTGAAGGCCTGAGGGCGGCCGAGATTGATGGCGAAGAGTTCAAGGTCTACACGGCAGCCATCGATGAGGGCGGCGCGGAGAGATTCCTCGCAGAACTGCCCGGCGCGGAGGTTGTGGTGTTTACCAGCAGGTCTTCGGTGGAACTTCTGACCGATTATGCGAAGATGAATGGGAGGCTTGAGGAGACCGTCGAGCTACTCCGAGGCAAGAGGCTGATTGCCATGGGGCCAGAGACTCTCGGCGGAATCAGAAGGATGGGCATAGGAGCGGAGGAAGCAGACGTCAGCGCGATCGAGGGTATAGTTCAGAAGATAATGGAGTGAAAACACATGAAAAACCAGACAAAGACAGGAATATTACTCATAGGGCACGGCAGCAAGGAACCTTACAATAAGAAGATGGTCGAGTTCTTTGCGTCGGTGCTGAAGCCGGAGCATTACTTTGTTTCTGCAGCGTTTATGCAGATAAACGAACCAACAATAGAGGCGGCAATCTGGAGCGCCGTTGAGGCGGGGGCGGAGAGGATAGTAGTGCAGCCAGTATTCCTTGCGAATGGCGTCCACACAAAGATGGACATCCCAGTGGCCCTCGGCCTGAAGGGGGGCGAGAGGACGAGGATCATAAAATTCAGAGACCGTGAAGTCAAGTTGGTCTACGGCGAACCCTTCGGCGAGGACCCGCGCCTGCTTGAGATAATCAGGGAGAGAATAAGGTCACTGGACAGAGAGTGAAATTATTGAAGGTGCTTGTGATCGATGCGACCCACGGTGGGCTGACACTCTCAAAGGAGTACGCCGCAGCGGGCAACGAAGTGACGTGCGCAGATGTGCACCACACGGTGAGCAAGACCGCCGAAGCAGGGCTCAGGGAAGCTTACAGGTTAGTGAAGGCTATTCCCGACCTTGGCCAATTCGACCTCGTGGTAAGGCCGGTCCACTTCCCTAGGCAGAAGGTCGAGGGGGCGGGGGAGGGGGCGGAGGTGATAACCCACCACCAGGCAGTCCAAAGGCTGCTTGGGGGGAGGTTGGGATACCCGGTGGTCGAGATGACGGGGAGCTTTGGAAAGACCTCGGCCATCTGGGCGGCACTGAGCATGCTCAAGGGCGAGCGCACAGCACTGGCGCTCACAAGCGACGGGATATTCTTCTTGGATGGGGGCGAGCTAGTGCCGCTTAGCGGAAAGGTGAGCACGACGCCTGCAAACATTATCAGGGCAGTAAGGCTAGCACCCAAGAGACCGGATCTGGCGATCTTCGAGGTCTCCCTGGGGGGAACGGGTCTTGCAGATCTCGGAATAATCAAGAATGTATACGACAATTACTCGATAGCAGGAGGCAGCTCATGCGCATTCGAAGCGAAGCTGTCGATGATCGACAATACAAGGCAGAACACATCGATCCTGATAAACGGAGACGACCCATTGCTCGCGCATATCAAGGGGGCGCAGCGCTTTTCTGTCTTGAGCAGAGCAGGGGAGGTGACGGCGAGGGAGGCGAACACCAAGGGCAAGATAAGGTTCAGGGCAACGTTTGATGGCTTCAAGACGCTCAAAGGAAGGACCGAACGCAACTTCGAGGTCAATGCGAATCCAAGACTCGTCGGGGGGCAGCACGTCGAGAACTTGCTTGTCGGGATAGCAATTGCGGCTTTCTTTGGAGCAGGGGAGGACGAGGCAAGGGTGCTTGAGACTGCCGAACCGTTCGGCAGGAAGATGGTCATCGAGGGGGCCGGCGCGTTCAAGCGGGTGGTCAATGCGAGTTCGTCGATCGTCCCCCGATCGCTTGAGGTGGCAATTAAGGAGTACTCGGAGTCGTTCCCGACGCCCGTGCCGATCAGCATCGGGGGGAAGCTCAAGACTACCTGCGGGGGCGTCGACGTCAAGGGAATATCGGGCATAATAAGCCGCTCCAAGGAGGTCAGCACGGTCCATCTCTTCGGCGAGTTTGGAGAGGCATTGAGACCATTCATCGTCGGCAAGGAGGTCGTTCCTAATGAGGGAGGCAACGGCATGATCCTGAAGGTGGAGAGGGTCTAGATGGCAGAGATACTGCATCCAAGACCGAGCCCCCTAGCGGCAGCGATGTATACCATGAGAGACCTTGACGCAGAGGTGATAATCATCCATGGTCCGTCAGGGTGCAGCTTCAAGCCTGCAAGGCTCTTGGAGAAGGACGGCGTAAGAGTCCTGACGACTGCACTCAGCGACCAAGACTTTGTTTTTGGAGGGGAGGGCAAGCTTGTGAATGCCCTGAAGAGGGCAGATGAGCTATTCCACCCAAGGCTGATAGGCGTGGTCGGGACTTGTGCAAGCATGATAATCGGCGAGGACTTGAGGAAGGCAGCAAGGAATGCGGGGCTGGAGGAGAAGACGATCTGCTGCGATGTCCACAGCGGGTCAGGCGACAACACGGTGGGGGCGGTCATGGTCCTCAAAGAGGCGTGCCAGAAGGGGCTGATCAGCAACGCCGAGTTCGAGAGGCAGAAGGCCATGCTTGAGATGGCAACCGAGGTTGAGAAGGCGCGCGGCACTGCCCGCGACGAATACCTCGACACCGCGCCCGGTGACAGTCCAGCATCGGTAGCCCGTGCGATAATAGAGACCATGAAGGGGGGAGGGCACGTCACCTGCGTCCTCAACGCGAAGAAGGAGACGGTCTTCCTGTATGCGGACCTCATATTGGCCATGGCGGCGGTCGGCAGGAAGCTGGGGGTCCCGTTCGAGACCATCGCCAACCTGGACCCAGAGGTTGGGCTGCCAAGGATAAGGGGGTATGCGGCGGAGGTCCTAGGCGAGTTCCAGAGGGCAGGCTGCGCCGTCGATGTCACCACCGGTGGGCTGGACGAATACCCGTTAGCAGGCATGAGGGCGCGCGACCATCTGCTGGCGCACCCCCCTGACTTGGCAGTAGTTTCAGGCATACCGCACGCGGTGGCAGTAGAGGGCAGGATCAGGTCCGCCGCGGTCACGGTAGGGACGAGGGCGACATTCAACCTGAAGTCCCTTGGGTATGACATGGTCGTCGCTGAGAGGGATGCCCATTCGGTCTCGCTTGGGGTTGGTAAGAAGGTGAGGGGGTCATTCCTTGGCGCGGCGCTCAGGAGGGAGGTGCAGTGCCGATGAAGACCTTTGCAGTGTACGGCAAGGGAGGGATAGGCAAATCCACGATCTCTTCCAACATTGCGGCCTGCCTTAGTGGAGATGGCTTGAACACAATGCTGGTAGGGTGCGACCCGAAGGCAGATACCGCGATAAACATCGTAGGGAGAAGGATCAGGCCGTTGCTCGACATCATGAAGGAGAGCAGGCGCCCCGACCCGTCGCTGTTCATAGTGAAGGGATACAACGGGGTCAGCTGCGTTGAGATCGGCGGCCCGGAGCCAGGAATAGGATGCGCCGGCAGGGGGCTGATAATTGGGATCAGGCACCTGATACAGGAGGGGCTGCTTAAGGAATATGACGTAGTCATCTTCGACGTTCCGGCGGACATAGTCTGCGGGGGGCTGGCGGTGGTGGTCAAGGAGGGATACGCGGAAGTTGCGCTGATAGCAACATCGGACGAGTTCATGTCATTGTATGCCGCTAACAACCTGTGCAGAGGGTTCAAGACGCTGCGCGTCAAAGTGGGCGGCATCGTGTACAACAGGGGGAGCCCCGAAGGTAGGGAGTACGTGAAGAGGCTCTCAGAGAGGATAGGTATTCCACAACTGGGCGAGATCCCCTCTTCGGATGTGGTAAAGAAGAGCGACCGGATGAACAAGACGGTCATAGAGGCGTTCCCCCTTTCTGCGGAGGCAGATGCGTTCAGGGCGATAGCGCGCAGGGTGCTCGGCAGCACAGCATGCGCGATCCCCAATTTCATAACTGAGAACGAGGTGGGCCTGCTTGGAAATGAACGCGCCTAGGGTAGTCCTCTCATCTGTAGGCAGCGATTCTGGGAAGACCCTCGTAGCCGCAGCGGTGATCTCCATCCTAAGGGGCAAGGGGTACAAAGTGCAGCCCTTCAAGATCGGCCCCGACTACATCGACACGATGTACCACACTGCTGCGGCGGGGAGGGCCTCACGCAACATCGATTCCTGGATAATGGGGGAGGAGTGCGTCAGGAAGGCATTCGCTAACGGCATGAGGGGCGCGGACATGGCGATAATAGAGGGGGTCCGCGGCCTCTATGAGGGGGCATCCCCGATCGAGGACGCCGGGAGCACAGTCCATGTTGCGAAGATACTCAAGGCGCCGGTCGTCATAGTCCTAAACAGTCAGAGCCTCACAAGGACCGCGGCGGCCTGCATCTTGGGTATGAGGGCCATGGACAGGGAGGTCAGGATTGAAGGGGTCATATTGAACAAGGTCAGCGACGAGAGGCACGAGGCGAAGCTGAGGCAGGCGATATCGTATTACACGGGCCTGCCGGTGCTTGGAGTCCTGTTCAGGGACCCCTCTTTGAGGATTGAGAAGAGGCACCTTGGGCTGATGACAGCGCACGAGAACAGTGAGGCGGCAACAGTAATCTCCAAGGCGGCGGCGACGCTGGAGAGGACGCTGGAGGCGGAGCGCCTAATAGAGATAATGGCTGATACGCCGCCCATCGCGGTCCCCGACCCCGAGGAGTGCACGGATGCGCGCGTAAGAGTTGGGGTCTTCACGGACAGGGCGTTCTCATTCCACTATCCCGACAACTACGAGTGCCTAGAGAGGGCGGGGTTTGAGGTCAGGAGGGTAGACAGCATTGCTGACGGCACGCTCGGCGATGTATCAGGCCTCCTCATAGGGGGAGGGTACCCGGAGGTCTTTGCCAATGAGCTCGAGGCGAACAATGCGCTCAGGCAAGAGGTTAGGAAACGGGCTTCAGAGGGGATGCCAATAGTCGGCGAATGCGGGGGGCTGATGTACCTATGCAGGTGCATCAGGACGAATGGCAGCTGCAACAGGATGGCAGGGGTCTTCGACAGCGAGGTGGTGATGCATGACCGGCCGCAGGGGCTGAGCTACACCCTCTTGGGGTGCATCAAGGGAAATGCGATTGCTGACGCAGGTGACAGGCTGCGCGGGCACGAGTTCCATTACTCCTCTGTGGACAACCTGAGAGAGACTGAGTTCGCGTTCGAGGTCCTCAGGGGCAAGGGCATCGGCATGGGCAGGGAGGGCATCACTGCTTGGAACGCGCTCGCAATGTATACGCATATGCACTACCTAGCTGCGCCCAAGGTTGTCGACAAGCTCAAGAGGGCATGCGAGGGATACAGCCGGCAGTGAGTCGGATGGAGGGTCAAATTGCATAGGTGTGCTCATGCCTTGAGCAGCCCCCTTGCCTTATCTACGATCTCCGCGTCGCTTAGCCCCTTTGGGAATTCGGGCAGGCACCTGATTACCCTCTTTATGTCGCCAGGCTGAAAACCGGCGGCTTTGAGGCTTGATCTGATCCTCGCGGACATCTCAAGCGCATCAAGGTCTGCGCCGTCGATCACCTTTGCAATCCGCTTCTTCAATGCTTTGCAGGTTGCTGGCGAGGCGCCGCCGGTCGCAATCCCTATCAACAGGTCCCCATAGTCCAGCTCTGCAGGGAATTGCACCGAGCATGCACTTGGATCCGACACGACGTTTACGAACTTGCCCCTCTCCTTCGCCAGACGGGCAACAGTGAGGTTCAAGGCAGGGTCGTCTGTTGCGGCAACCACCAGGTTGAAAGGGTCTAGATCGGGCCCCATGAGGTCTTTCGCATCTCTGACGATATGCAATATGCGGGGATCCGCTCGGATTGCCTCGCCCCTTGAGATCACGGTGACTTTTGCTCCGGCGTTTGCCAGCTTGTAGATCTTCCGCCTCGCCACCTTGCCGGACCCCACAACCAAGGCACTCATGCCTTCAGTCATCAATAGAACGAGGATGCCCCTTTTCATTCGGTTCCACCCCTAGGTTTTTGCGCTGCAATAGATGAAATATTGCGGATACGCGGCGGCATCCAATTGTATTTCAAGCATACAGCATAGTTAGCCATTAAGATCGCACCTCACTTGAGCCGGGCAGAAATTGTCGCGCTGAAGAGGAGCCAAGGGTCATTATAATCACCGATGCCGACGGGGTTGAAGGAGGTTGGCCTCTCAACGCTGACTATCTCCCATCCAGCCTCGCCAATGGCATCAGTGAATTCGGACAGGTAGGGAGGGCAATAAGTGCGCTCTATTTGCGTAATGAAGGCAAAGCCTGAACCGGTGCTCCGATAAAATTTTTTCTCCGTCTTGACGGCCGAGTGCTCGCAGTCGTAGCTCCACGAGTGCAGGGCCAGAAGGCCCCCCTCATCACTGAACCAGCGCTGTGCAGCGGGGCAGGACGTTAGTGTCTGGACAAAGGACTCGTTGACGGTGTCCTGTATAATAAGCACTGCAGAAGGATTCATGAATCCAGCCAGTTTTTTGAGGAATTCCTTCAGATCGACCATGCTGTTCCATGAGGACGCGAGGATGCAGGTGGCAACATCGAATCGCTCATCAGTCAGCTCCTCAAGATGCAGGTAATTCCCGACAAGGTATCGGGTACTGCCGGCTACGCCGAGCTCATTTGCAAGCTTGGCTGCCTCGGTCACGCATTTCTCTGACAGGTCTATGCCCAAGACACTATAACCATTCTTCGCCAGCCTGCTCGAGATGCGGCCAACGCCGCAGCCCAGATCCAAGATGCTCTTCCCAGCGTTCAACCTGCGCAGGATGGAGAGGATTCGCCCGATGTCCCTGTCGCCTGACTTCCATTCGCGCCTTATCACATCGTACCAGAGGTCCTCGTCGTAGCCGTATATTTTTCCGGTTGTGTTCATCGTTGCCATCCTCTGCCGATCGCCTTCTGCCTGCAGGGGGTGGTGCGCCTGTTGTGATTCTAATTTTGATTGTGGGTCGGAGGTGCAGGGTGTTGCCCGGCACCCTTGGACCGAGTGTGATTCGGAGTTGCTGAGGGCGCCTATGCTAGTTCGATCAAGCATAATGTGGAAAATCGAGGGTGAGGCTTTTATCGTTATTATTTCATACGAAACAACAGCGATATATTTTCAGTCAGCGGTTATCAACTTCGTAGGTCACGGCCATGGCGGTCAGCAACAAGCGGGTCGAGAAAGGTCGTTTCCCGGAGCTGTGCGTTGTGGATGACGTTGACTGCCGAAACCTAAGAAGCATCCAGACGCTTGAGGGTAGGATAGGGCTGCTCTTCCTCACACCGCATGTGCAGTGCCACTTCATCGAATTCCCGCCAGGCGCATACATCGAGGAGCATGCGCATCCCAAGGGTAGCGTCATATTTGTCGTGAGAGGCAGATGCGTTCTGAGCTGCAGAGGAAAGAGGCGCGTTTTAAACACCCACTCTTGCTTCGTCTTCGAGGATAATGTCCCAATAGGGTTTGAGGTACCATTTGACGAAGGGGCGCGGATATTAATCTTCAAGTGGTCGAGGCTTGCGGATGATGAAGAGGGATTCTACAGGTATGTTGAGGAAATGGCACTTAGGCTTGAGGAGATGCAGCGCAATGGGACGAAGTTCACGCTGAGGGAGTTGCCTGAAGACCACCCCGCGGCGATATTTGCCACGAATGATTCTCAACGTCAGGCTGTGATTTGCGCGTGGCCCTTTGGAAAAAGAAGGCGTTATATTTAGGAGCTACCGAATGTAGCAGAGGACCGTAGTCCAAGTCGAAGGGGCCGTAGTCTAGCTTGGTCCAGGATGCATGCCTGGGGCGCATGTGATCTCGGGTTCAAATCCCGACGGCCCCATCTTGATTTTCAATTGCAGCGAAGCGCCAATAGAGTAAGACAGCCGCCCTTTTTAAACAAATTCCAAATGCATGCCGTAATGATAACGCCAAAAAGCATTGCGTCGATAATACAGAGTGCATCGAACTTTGGGCGCATTGGGCATTCGGATAAGCGCCTTTCGATTGCTGGAAAGCTAAAGCTGTGCTAGGCAGTTTGCCAAGGCACGAAAAACGAGCGACTGAAAGGCGGCATTTGGAAGGTTGCACGCAAGCCCCTTTTTTGAGGAGCAGGCGTGGACTGCGTTAGTCCCCCTTCGCAGGATGCATGCGGGACAACTACGTTCATTGCTTCCCGTGCAAAAATCGGCTCATCTTCGCCGGAAACCGCCATTGACAATTGTCGCGACCAGCATGACTATGACGGCTACCAACAGGATGAATATGAGATAATTGCCATAGCAGGGGACCATGAAGAGCGGCACCGTCAAGAGCACTGCTGCAACAAACAGGACTACGACATAATTCGGAACATTATAGGCCACAGCCAGAACGTCATGGTTACATCAGCGACCCGCCTCGTCTACCTTTCCCACGGATTCGCGCATATAGCCACGGAATACGCCCCAACCTCTGAACGGCGTCATGCCCAGATCGCTAGAGTGAGTTCCCCTCACAGCACAGCCTTGAAACGCGCCTTGAACACGGCACTGTGAGGGCGCAGTATTTTGTGATTTAATTGGCGATCCTCTTTCTCCTTATCAGTAGATAGAGCAGCAGCGGTCCGCCCAGAAATGCGGTTATGGCACCTACAGGCAGAATTATCGGAGCAAGCAACCGCCTGGCTACGATATCGGCGACTATCAGGAGCATTGCGCCAACGAGGCACGAAGAGATCATCAAGAGACGCTCGTCGCCACCTATGACGCGGCGGCAGATGTGTGGGGAGACCAAGCAGATGAAGCCGATTGCCCCTGTGAAGCTCACAACGGTGGCGGCTGTCAGGCATGCGGTCATCAAGTAGATCTTTCTGACGCGGTTCACCTCGACGCCAAGGCTCTTTGCGGTATCGTCGCCCATCTTCATGATGTTCAGGTCCCAAGACAGGCGGAGGTTTATTGCGAAACACAGCAGGAAGACGCCCAAGATGTAAGGAAGCTGCCACCATGCGGCCCTTGACAGGTCGCCGACGGTCCAGAATACCACTGCCGCCACTGCGTTCGTCTCCGCGAAGTATTGCAGGAGCGTTGTGCAGGCAGAGAAGATGTACATTATCGCGACTCCGGCTAAAATAATGACCTCCGGAGCGGCACTATGGCGCCTTATCAGCAGCAGAACGACGGTAACGGGGATCAAAGAGAAGACGAATGCGTTGCCTATGATCAGAAGCTGCCCGCCTATGAAGCCAGTGCCCAGAATTATTCCGATAGCAGCGCCGAGCCCGGCACCTGCGGATATGCCCAGCGTGTATGGGGTAGCTAGGGGGTTCCTCAATATCGCTTGGGTCGTCGCGCCAGACATGGCCAATGCCGCGCCCGCAAGTATTGCGAGAATTATCCTAGGCAATCGCAGATTCCATACGACGTTATTTGCCAAGTCAGAGACGTTGAAGTATCCCGGGAAGAACCTGTTGAATACCGCGGCGTATGCGTCCAGAAATGACATGGAGGCAGAGCCGAGCGCGAGGGATATGCCTGCAACAATGAAGAGCAGAACAGCGCATATGCCCATAAACAGAATCCTTTTGAACAGTATGTTCCTATAGCGCTTCTTTTCGTCGTTGATATCGAATGAGTCTTTCGAAGGGTTTATTCGGTCTTTGTCCACCATATCATAGCCAACTTCCTTTTGCGCTTAAAACAGAGCTTATTTTCATCTTCCGTCAGAATTCCCCGCAGATAGTTCCTCAATGCGCCCTCATTTTTTGGGGGGAGGCGATACAGTTCCATAAACTTGGACACGGCGTCATCCAAACTTGAATAATGCACCATGGAGTCGTAGCTCCAGACCTCAACGTTTGCCAATATGCCAAGGTCGTATAGAATGTTGAATATGTAAATGTGATCGGCCCCCGTGTGGATTGCGCTACCATAGAGCGTCCTTTGCAGCTCGTCGTCCATCCATTTGGAGGCGGACATGAAGAGGTATACGCTCTTCCTTGCCGCAGCGTCCATCTTCTTCAGCTCCTTTTCTAGGTCAATCATGTTGAATGAGAGGGAGGCGATGACTACGTCGTGAGGGGAGATATTGCGCCCTGCCTCCAACGCCTCCCAAGGTTCATTAATGCATGAGATGTTGTTTACATTCTCCTTTAGAGCATTTATTTTCAGTATGTCAAGCATCCTTCTGGAAAAATCGACTGCAGTAACCTGCTTCACGCGCTTGGCTACGGGTATGGCGATCCTGCCGGTGCCGGCGCCTATGTCGAGCACGGTGTAGTCATGCCGCAAACGGATACCGCTCAGCTGAAGGCCGGTCACGGCATGCATCTGCGCCATGTGTTCGTTGAAGGCATCGGCACGTTTGTCCCAAAAGGTACCGCTGCTTGGTTCAACCCCAGTAGTGCTCAGGTATACGAACTTCCTCAAGTCATTCCAATTAACTATGCCTGGCATCGCAAAATCAACCTCCAGATTAAAGCATCGTCGCAGTCCGGTAAAGTAACAAAAAAAGGGGGAGGAGACCCCCTATGGCGTTTATTCGGTGCCCTCAGGAATGCCCACGGTGTTGCCTCCGACGGTTATGGAGGGATACATGAAGACGCCCTGCTCGTTGAGGTCATAGTCCAGCCTCATGAACCTCGTTATGTATTCTTGGTGTATGGCCTCGGGGTCTAAGTTCGGGAACAGGGAAGGGTAGAGCGTCTTGGCCATGTACACCGCCCCCAGGGTGCCACCCATGGCGTTGTTCCTGAAGTCGCCTGCTATGATGTAGACATGGTTGTTCTGCACGGCGGTCAGGTTCGCGAACTCTGCGTGCGCTCTCCATTCGTTGAGGCATGTCTCAATGCTGGTGGTGTCGTTGACGTTGTAGCCGTGGGCAGGATCGTTGTATGTGATTCCGCTGTAGGTGTATCTTACGGTATGTAGGAAGATGTAGTCAGGGTCTGCCTGCATTAGCCATTCAAGATCTACGTTCAATGAGGCGGCGTTGGCGAAGCCTGGCAAGGACGACGCTATGTTTGAACCTCCGGCTAATATCCCCACCTGACCCAATGTATCAACCGGGCAGTATGCCTTGATGGTTGTTGACCAAGCATACGGATAGTTGCTTATGAAGACTGTTTGCGCGTCCGCCGACTGGATTGTCGAGGTCACGTCGCGGAGAGTTACGGTTATGTTGAGTATCCAGTTGGCGTATGTTGTCGCCTCATCGACCCTGTTGAAGATGTACCCTGCCTTCAGTATGCCCTGCATGAAATCGGATGACTCGGGGTCGGTGACGTTCGGGTAGTACAGGCCGAGGTAGATGACGTCGACGCCGGGCAGGTTCGCGGTCTTGGTGGCGGTATCCTTCGAGAAGGTCAATAAGCAGTCGGGATCAAGGCTGAGGACGAGCTCGTAATCAGGCGTATACATGTTTCCGACCGTTGTCAGGGTATCGGCGGTCTCAGGGAAGTAGAAGGACTTGAGCTGGTCTATTGCGAAGTCGATGCCGACGACGCTGTCCTCGATGTTCAGTATGCGAACGAGCTCTGCGTTGGATAGGTACTCGACGACTATGCGGCTCTTCGGAAGCGAGATGTTCATCTGGGCGCCGTTGCCGTCGAGCAGCAGGATGTACGAGGCGGTGCCGCCCGCGATGGCTCTGATCTGAGTTATGTCTTTATTGTCGATCACGCCGTCCTTGTTGGCGTCGGCATATGCTGTTGCATTGGCAGTGCCGGCGATTACCTGCATTATGTATGCCACGTCCTGCTCGTCAATTTTATCGTCCATGTTGGCATTGCCATAGATCTCGAGGACGAGGTTGAGCGCGGTGGTTTCAGGTGGCACGTAGGTAGAGTTCTCGGGAATGCCCACGGTGTTGCCTCCGACGGTTATGGAGGGATACATGAAGACGCCCTGCTCGTTGAGGTCATAGTCCAGCCTCATGAACCTCGTTATGAACTCCTGGTGTATGGCTTCTGGGTCCAAAGCAGTAAAGATGTCAGGGTAGAGCGTCTTGGCCATGTACACCGCCCCCAGGGTGCCACCCATGGCGTTGTTCCTGAAGTCGCCTGCTATGATGTAGACATGGTTGTTCTGCACGGCGGTCAGGTTCGCAATCTCAGCGTGCGATGACCACTCGATCAGAGTGTCAGCTATGCTGGTGGTGTCGTTGACGTTGTAGCCGTGGGCAGGATCTTCATTCGTCCATCCCCCGTAAGTGTATCGGACTGAATGCAGGAAGATGTAATCGGGGTCGGCCTCGATCACCCACTCCAGATCTACCTTCAAAGAGGACGAGTTGGAATACCCTGAGAGCGCCCCTGCGATATTTGCCCCTCCAGCGACTATGCATGCCTGGCCCAGAGGGTCGTTGGTGCAGTATGCAGTAACGGTCGTGGTCCAAGCCGATGCATAGTTGGTTATGAAGACGGTCTGCGATTCGTTCGAGGGGATCGTTGCGGATATTGCCTGGAGCGATTTGGTTATGTTGAGTATCCAGTTGGCGTATGTTGTCGCCTCATCGACCCTGTTGAAGATGTACCCTGCCTTGATTATGCCCTGGAGGAAGCTCGACGATTCAGGGTCGATTACGTTCGGGTAGTACAGGCCGAGGTAGATGACGTCGACGCCGGGCAGGTTCGCGGTCTTGGTGGCGGTATCCTTGGTGAAGGTCAATAAGCAGTCGGGATCAAGGCTGAGGACGAGCTCGTAATCAGGGTTATTCATTTTGCCAACGTTCACAATTGAAGCACCATTTTCAGGAAAGTAGAAGGATTTGAGCTGATCGAGCGCATAGTCGACGCCTACGACATAATCCTCAAGCTTGAGCGCACGTATGACCTCTGCGCCAGACAGATACTCGACGACTATGCGGCTCTTCGGAAGCGAGATGTTCATCTGGGCGCCGTTGCCGTCGAGCAGCAGGATGTACGAGGCGGTGCCGTTCAGTATTGCGTTGATTTGCATTATGTCGTTATTGTCGATCACGCCGTCCTTGTTGGCGTCGGCATATGCTGTTGCATTGGCNGGGATCGTTGCGGATATTGCCTGGAGCGATTTGGTTATGTTGAGTATCCAGTTGGCGTATGTCGTCGCCTCTTCGATCCTGTTGAAGATGTACCCTGCCTTCAGTATGCCCTGGAGAAAGCTCGACGATTCAGGGTCGATTACATTCGGGTAGTACAGGCCGAGGTAGATGACGTCAACGCCGGGCAGGTTCGCGGTCTTGGTGGCGGTATCCTTGGTGAATGTGAGCAGGCAGTCCGGATCAAGGCTGAGGACGAGCTCGTAATCAGGGTTATTCATTTTGCCAACGTTCACAATTGAAGCACCATTTTCAGGGAAGTAGAAGGATTTGAGCTGATCGAGTGCATAGTCGACGCCTACGACATAATCCTCAAGCTTGAGCGCGCGTATGACCTCTGCGCCGGACAGGTACTCGACGACTATGCGGCTCTTCGGAAGCGAGATGTTCATCTGGGCGCCGTTGCCGTCGAGCAGCAGGATGTACGAGGCGGTGCCGTTCAGTATTGCGTTGATTTGCATTATGTCGTTATTGTCGATCACGCCGTCCTTGTTGGCGTCGGCATATGCTGTTGCATTGGCAGTGCCGGCGATTACCTGCATTATGTATGCCACGTCCTGCTCGTCAATTTTATCGTCCATGTTGGCATTGCCATAGATCTCGAGGACCAGATTGAGTGGCGTGGGCTCATCCTCTGGCGTATCGCCCGGCCTGAACCAGTTCTGGCTGTAGCCGATTGCGGCTGCGGAGATTATCAGTACTGCAATTAGGGCGCCAATAACGACACTGTTTTTCATGATGACCATCAAGATTGATGATGAACTGAAACGCGCTATTTAAAAATAGTGTTACTTATGTACAAAAAAATAATAACATTTATACAGTCCTTTGCAGTAGATTGTGGGAGGGGCAAGCCGAGATGGAAATAACCGTGCAGGACATTACTTTTTGTTATCGCAGTACCCCTTCCCTCAGCGGCATATCTTTGGATCTAAAAGAGTCGGAGGTTTTGGGAATGATAGGCCCGAATGGCTCCGGGAAGACCACGCTGCTAAAATGTATCAACAAGATATTGGAGCCCAAACAGGGCCACATATTGCTCGACGGCAGGCAACTGAAAGATATGAGCAGGCTGGAGGTCGCCAAGAATCTCGGTTACGTTCCGCAGAGCACTGCGTCCAATCCGGATGCCCTCCCCGTCTTCGAGATAGTGCTGATGGGCAGAAGGCCCCATTTCTCATGGCAGAGCAGTGAAGGGGATATAGAGAAGGTGTGGGCAGCGCTGAAGATGCTCAACATCGAGCACCTCTCACTGCGCGACTTTTATGAGCTGAGCGGAGGGGAGCAGCAGAAGGTGCTAATTGCGAGGTCTGTGGCCCAAGAAGCAAAGGTTCTACTGCTGGATGAGCCTACAAGCAACCTTGACATAAGGCACCAGCTTGAAGTGATGGAGTTGACACGCAGGCTGGTCTCAGAAGAGAAGCTTGCGGCGGCGGTTTCGATTCACGACCTGAATCTTGCCGCCAGATTCTGCAATAAGATAGTCCTGATGAAGGACGGGAGGATATTTGCGGCCGGTGATGCCCATTCGGTCTTGACCCCCGAAAACATAAGCGCGGCATATGGAGTGAGGGTAGAGGTTAACTTCGAGCGGAGCATCCCATACATAATACCTATCGAATCGGTTCAGTGAAGACTGCAATGCCTTGCGTCTACGGCACTACGCAACGAGCGGTGGTTCCGATTGACAGTTTTTTATGGACGCTTTACGAAAAGATCGCTTGGGGCGCATGTGATCGCGAGTTAGAACCGGCTGCTCATCCTCAATTAAGCTACCTTTAGCTAGAATAAGCATAATCTAAAGGTTTAAAGTTTTTTTGAGATGCGGCTACATACAAAAGCTACCCTTTCTGTTGATCATCAACGGTCGAGCAATTCGAGAGGACCCACAAGTCAATACCTGAGTTTTTTCCCGCTTACCCTCAGGAAAGCCTGCATTATCCGGCCATTCTTCAGAAGCCGTTGCAGGAGTTCTCCGGTCTCAGTTTTTCTATAGAAATGGCGGTTGGCTGCGATGTGCTCTTCAACAAATTTGTCTTTAAGCAGAAA